>CADALS010000082.1 GCA_902788795.1 uncultured Eubacteriales bacterium
TGAAGGCCTTCGTGTAACGATTTGACATGATGTACCTCCTGTCTGCATAAACATTATACCATGTTTCTTCAGACTCTACTTTTTGGGGTACACATCATTTTGCCTAAAATCAGAAATACGGCCATCCTGTTTTACCGTTTTAAGCCACCGTATAGCCATTCGCACCTGCGTCTGCTGTGGCTGCGTAGATGTACTCGCGAAACAGGGGCGGCGACGCCTCCTTGTACAGGCGCCCAAGCTCCCGGCGTTTGTCGTGCATGGTCCGGGCTATCTGCCCTTCTGTGAGGCCTTCTGCCTCAAGCTTTTCCGGCAGAAGCCGGAGGGCTCGAACTTTTTGCTCGTACTCCAGGCGCACCGGGTTGGTCTTCAGACCCATCTTCCGGATGAGGTCCAGTTCTTTCTCAAACTCTGTCATAGATGCGGGTCATAATTATTAGTAGTTTACTGGTCGAGGTCCAGCAGCAGGCCTGCGAATTCGAACTTGGCCAGCAGCACGTCTGTGCCGTGCATGTTGACCCTCCTGCAGCTGCAGGGGCCGGCGCTGGTGCCGAACCTTATGGTCTTAGTAAGCGCAGCGGCCAGGGCTGTGCCTGCGTCCTGAAGGCCTTGCTGTATATCCACGCCTGCGGCCTTAAGGCCCTGCTGTATCTCTCCGCCTGCGACTGCTTTTGCTGCGGCAAGCAGCTTGCCGGTCAGGTCCGGTGCGGCCTCCGGGGCGTCGTGCGACGGGTAGATAACATCAAAGCGGTCCTTGATGGCATCCAGCCTGGCCAGGCTCTCCGCAAAGTCCGCAACGCTGCGCTTTGGGCCGAACATGTAGACATCGCCGGTCTGGACGCTGTCGCCGGATATCAGGACGCGGGCGTTTACATCCAGTATTGCAACGCTTCCCGGGGTGTGGCCGGGTATGTGGATGATCTCCAGAGGCCTGCCGCCGAGGTCTATAACATCGCCGTCGGCCACGGGAACTATGCGGCGAGGATGGTCCTTTGCGTCCTGGCCCAGCATGCCGCTGGCTTCGATCTGCCTGTAGAAAGGCTCGTCGGCGGGGTGCATCAGGAACTCCTCAAAAGCGCCGTTGCCGGAAATGTGATCCGGGTCAGCGTGCGTGTTTATCAGGACAACGGGCAGCTCCGTGAGGCTCTCCGCCAGGCTGCGCGCCTGAGGGCAGGTGGCGCCGGTGTCCACGAGCAGCGCCCTTTCGCTGCCGGCCAGAAGAAACATGCGCACAAAACCGTCCTCTATGCGCCAGGTATTGCTGTTGATCTTTATGATATCTGTCATGATGCACCTCCTGTATACAATTATTATACTAAAATCTCCGGCAAACACAACTTGGCAAAACAACAAAACAGAGGCAGCCGGACCCGGCTGCACACACATAATAAAAAGAGGACCGTCCCCTATGCATTTTTCGACATAGAGAACCGTCCCCTTTGTTGTTTGTTGATTATGAAGTTGGCACTCAAGAACCGTCCCCAAAGTGCCGGCATCAGAAGAACCGTCCCCCTGATGCGCCGGGCTGGTTACTCGGCTTCTTTGATGCCTTCGAGGATCTTGTCCTTGCTGCGGCGGCGCGGGTCTACCTTTATCTGGACGCGCTTAACTATGAACACCAGCACAGCCTCCATCACGAAGTAGAGGATCGCAACGGCTATCAGAGCAAAGAACGCAAGGTAGGTGCGGCTCCTGACAAGGTCGCCCATCTTGGTGAGGTCTCTTACCGCAATGTAGCCCACAACGGAAGTTTCCTTGATCAGGCTCACAACATTGCTCTTGTATATAGGCAGGAAGTGCTGAGCAGCCTGCGGCAGCAGTATCTTGAAGAAGCTCTGGGTGTCGGAGTAGCCCATTGCAGTAGCCGCCTCGAACTGGCCCTTGTGGATAGCGCCGAATCCCACCTGCAGCATGCCGTACATGCCGCATCCGAAGATGAATGTAAATCCTATTATGGAGATCCAGTCAGCCGCCAGCGTGGACTTACCGAAGATAACGAAGGCCAGTATCATCAGGAATACTACCGTCGGGATGCCCTCGATCAGCCAGTTTATAACGCCGGTTATGAAGTTCGCTACCTTGTTGCCGTGGCGGCAGGCCATGTAAGCCGCAAATCCAAGGATGGTACCGAACACTATGGACAGCACGGTGATCATCATGGTGCGTCCCATACCTTCAAGGAAGAGCTTCCAGCGGTCTTCGCGGATGAAGGTCTTGTTGAAGTTGTAGGCCATTCTCTCGAAGAAGCCCATCTCGGTTTCGTACTCGCCTTCAACAACGAATACCAGGTCGCAGACGTAGTACCAGTCGGTCAGGACGGAGTCCTCGGCACGCTCTTCGTCAACAACGATGTTCATACCGAAGTCGTACTTGCCGGAAATGGCTCCCGGAGCTATGGAGTCGAACTCCATGGTCCAGAAATCCCACTGGTAACCATACTTGGCGCAGAAGTTCATCATGAACTCTACGTCGTAGCCGGACACGCCGTTTGCAGTCTCGAAGGAGAAGGGCTCGTAGCCGCCTTCGATAGCGATTATCACCTTGCCGTTCTCACCTGTGGTGGTGGGGACGTTTTCTATCTTGCAGGTGTTGGGGTTCCAGTTCTTTACCCAGTAATCGTAGAGCTGATCCAGCCAGCCGGACTTCTTGCCCTCGGCTATGAACTCCTGCATCTGCTTGTAGAGGGTGTCCTGCTTGTCGTTGTTGCCTATGATGACGGCAAATTCGCTCTGGCCGGCCTTTTCCTCCAGGCGCATAAGCTCCGGGTGCTCGTAGCGCTGAGCGTAGAAGCCGACTTCCTCTATGAGGTAGGCATCGATCTTGTTTGCCTCAAGAGCCGCGATCATGTCGTTGGGCATCTTGTAGTACATCCACTCTTCGCCTTCGATCTCGTCCTTGATCTCGTCCTCGTAGAGAACGCCGGTCTGAACGCCTATGGTCTTGTTGTTGAGGTCTTCTATCTTGGTGATGCCGTTCTTGGGCTGCATCTGCTCGCCTTCGGAGCTGTCCTCTCCGTCCGCAAAGATGGCGGGCATGTTTACTGCGGAGATGGCTATCACCAGGGCAAGGAGCAGGGTCAGAGTCCTGCGGAGCCTGCTTGTTTTGTCTGAAGTGAGGGTCTTATATGTGTTTTTCATTTTACTGATCCTCCCACTTGAAGTCTATCTTGGTGTGGTTGGTGTACCACTTGCCTGTAACGGTCTCGTCCAGCAGAGTTGTTGTGGGCTCTGCGAGTATGGACTTGAAGAGCAAGCTGTCGCAGGTCTCCGGGTCGAAGTGCTCTCCGGCGTACTTCAGCTCCAGGGAGAGGATATCGCTCTTTTCGGAGTAGTCTATGCTTACGAAGATGTTGGGGTCGCCCTCGAACTCGAAGAGGTTGTTCATTACGAGTTCTTCCAGGCAGAGCTGCAGCTTGGATGTACGCTCGTTCTCGATGAGGAGCTTTTCTGCGTACTGCTGGAGCTCTTCGGCAACGGCTTCGAAGTCGAAATCGCGGCTCTCGATGCGGTATGTGATGGTGGACAGCCTCTGGATGAACTTCCTTGTGAGCTCCTTTTTGGGGTGCTCGAAGATCTCCTTGGGGGTGCCTTCCTCGTAGACTATGCCCTCGCTCATGAAGATGACGCGGTTAGCTATCTTCTTTGCGAAGTCCATCTCGTGGGTGACTATCATCATGGTGCGGCCGGTCTTGGCTATCATGCGTATGATGGACTGAACTTCGCCTATCATGGAGGGGTCCAGAGCGGAAGTGGGCTCGTCGAAGAGTATGATCTCCGGGTCCATAGCCAGGGTGCGCGCTATTGCGATACGCTGCTGCTGTCCGCCGGAGAGCTCGTCCGGGTAAGACAGCGCCTTGGCCCAAAGACCGACCTTGTTGAGCAGGTCCATGGCCTTGTCGTAGGCTTCCTGGCGGCTGCGGCCCAGCAGGGTTATCTGCGGGTTCATGATATTCTCGATGACTGTCAGATGTCCGAAAAGGTTGAAGGACTGGAACACCATGCCCATCTTTTTGCGGACTTCGTTAAGATCGCACTTGCCGTCGTTGATGACCTGCCCGTCTACGACGACCTCGCCGGAGGTGGGAGTCTCCAGCATGTTGATGCAGCGCAGGAGGGTGGATTTTCCTGTGCCGGAAGGCCCGATCACGGCAATGATATCTCCGTTGTTGATCGTGATGTTGACGTCCTCCAAGGGCGTTGTGCCTTCGTACTCTTTTCTTAAGTGTCTGAGTTCGATCATTTCTTTTCCTCTATTAAAATACAAAAAGCCCAGGCATTACGCACTGCGCTGCTTCCGTTCGATATTGTATTCCCAGGTCGAAACCACTTGTTGGAGCTGCGTTTGTATAAGCTCCCGCGGCGGAGTACCTCGATCCCGCCATGGCCCTAAGATATTCGGTTTTGAACATGTTGGAATTATCAGCTCCTTCCCTTGGAATTACAAGTCAAATGCAGTGTACGCTATGCGGGGGTCCGTGTCAATCAGTTTTTTCCCCGCAAGCGATTTTTTTTCGCCGCGGCAAAAGAGGGGCGGGCCGGCACACGGGGACGGTTCTCAGGTGCCAGCACTTAGGCAGCACATGGGGACGGTTCTCAGGTGCCAGCACATGGGGACGGTTCTCTGGTGCCAACTTCATAATTATCATAGGGGACGGTTCTCTATGCTGAGATCAGCAAGGGGGACGGTCCTCTTTTGTTGTGCTGAAGTAGCCGGTGTGGGACCAGGCCTTTAAAAGACCGCTGAACACTGTTAAAGCACAGATTGCTGCCTGAGGCTCTCCGCAGGAGCAGCCGATGTCCGGCTTTGGGGCTAGAGGCCGAGCGCAAGGCGCAGCCATTTACGGCAAGCCTTAGCGCTAAGCGAGAAGCGCATAGGCGCTTCGAACGGACCAGACGCGCGGCCGAGGCCGAAAGCCCCACGAGCCGGCTAACAGCGGCGCGTGCGAGGACTTAGAGCCGAAGGCAGAAAACTGTGTTTTAGAAATGTTCAGCGGGCTGCAGAAAAAAGCCTGAGACTCGGACCCGGCTAAAAGCACAATAAAAAAGAGGACCGTCCCCTCTGCGTTTTTCAGCATAGAGAACCGTCCCCTTTGTTAGTTTGTGAAGTTGGCACCAAAGAACCGTCCCCATGTGCTGGCACTTGAGAACCGTCCCCAAGGGCTGGGTTGCGGAGCGGTGGCGAAGCTGATATAATCGTACAGCTAAAGTGAAAAAAGGAGCACATCATGAAGGGTACCTACACATCGGTAAACGACATCAGGAAGAGCGTCTTCGCTGCCATAGCGGAGCTTTCATATAACTATAAGGAGGGAGACCTCGCCAAGCTGAGCTCCCTGCCCTACGAGATCATCCCCGGAGAGGTAGCGGAGCACAGGGAGAGCGTCTTCCTGGAGCGCGCTATCGTAACGGAACGCCTGCGCCTGGCCATGGGCCTCAACTTCAGGTCGGCTGCGGAGTACGGCGAGATAACCGACGGCGCGGAAGAGGCCATCAAGCCGGAAAAATACTACCAGCCGCCGCTGATCAACATCATAAAATTCGCCTGCCACGCCTGTCCAGACAACGTTATCCGGGTAACAGACCAGTGCCAGGGCTGCCTTGCGCACCCGTGCAAGGAAGTCTGCCCCAAAGGCGCTATAAGCATCTACGGCGGGCGTTCCCACATAGACCAGGAAAAGTGCATCAAGTGCGGCAAGTGCATTGCGGCCTGCCCCTACGGCTCCATCATGCGCATGGAGCGACCCTGCAGGAAGGCCTGCGGCATGGACGCCATACATTCGGATCAGTACGGCCGCGCGGATATAGACCAGGAAAAGTGCGTCAGCTGCGGCATGTGCCTTGTTAACTGCCCGTTCGGCGCCATTGCGGACAAGAGCCAGATCTTCCAGACCATACAGGCGATCAAGGGCGATGCCCCTGTCTACGCCGCTGTAGCTCCGGCTGCTGCGGGCCAGTTCTCAAAGGACCTTACGCCAAAGAAGCTGCGCGGCGCGTTCAAGGCGCTGGGCTTTGCGGACGCGGTGGAGGTGGCTATAGGCGCGGACCTTTGCACCATGCAGGAGGCGGAGATGTTCATAAACGAAGTGCCGTCCAAGCTGCCGTTTATGGCTACGTCCTGCTGCCCATCGTGGTCTGTGATGGCCAAGAAGCTGTTCCCGGCCCAGGCGGACTGCGTATCTATGGCCCTGACCCCTATGGTGATGGTCGGCCGCCTCATAAAAAAAGAGCACCCCGGTTGCAAGGTGGCTTTCATTGGGCCCTGCGCGTCCAAGAAGCTTGAAGCAAGCCGCAAGTCTGTGCGCAGCGATATAGATTTCGTCCTCACCTTCGAGGAAGTAATGGGCATGTTCGAGGCCAAGCAGGTGGATTTTGCGCAGATCCCGGAGGACGACAGCATGCACGGCGCCAGCGGAGACGGCCGAGGCTTTGCGGTGCCCGGCGGCGTTGCGAACGCTGTTAAAGCCTGCATAGAAAACATTGCGCCGGGAGTGGATGTTCCAATTGCCCGCGCCGAAGGCCTGGCCGACTGCCGCAAGATGATGATGGTGGCCAAGGCCGGCAAATACAACGGATACCTGCTGGAGGGCATGGCCTGCCCGGGAGGCTGCGCTGGCGGCGCCGGAAGCGTTCAGCCGGCAGCAAAGACCGCTCAGGCTGTGGCAAAAGCCGTGGCTGGGTCCACCTACACCCACGCCTACGAGACAAAGTTCTCCGGCCGCCTCACAGACGTAGAAGAATAAAAGCCAACACGATCCAACAGAGGGGACGGTTCTTAGGTGCGGCACTTTGGGGACGGTTCTCTGGTGCCAACTTCACAATTCAGCGTCGAATTGTGAAGTTGGCACCAGAGAACCGTC
>CADALS010000083.1 GCA_902788795.1 uncultured Eubacteriales bacterium
GACTCACCGGAGATATCAACGACATAATGAACGCTCACAACCTCGGAATGGTGGCTCTCAACGCGCGCATGCAGCACGAGCGCAACTACGATGACGAGCGCCTTGCCAAGATAGGCATAAAGAGGCTCGACATCGATCCCGAGAGAGTTCAGTGGAATTTCGTAATGGACTTCTGCTGCCAGGCTCTCCGCAAGATGGAGATAGGCCTCGGCGAGGGAGACAAAGAAGGCTACAGGATGATCACCCGCACCAACATTGCGGTATCTTCCGAGCTCATGGCTATACTTGCTGTAGCTAAGGACCTGCCAGATCTTCGCAAGAGGATAGGCGATATCGTCCTTGCTTACGACAAGAAGGGCAACCCCGTAACAGCAGAAGACCTGGAAGTTGCAGGCGCCATGACAGCATGGATGCGCAACACCATCAACCCGACACTCTGCTACACAGTAGAGCATCAGCCCTGCCTGGTACACGCCGGCCCGTTCGCAAACATCGCGATAGGCCAGAGCTCCATAATAGGAGACAGGCTTGCACTTAAGCTCTTCGATTACCACGTAACAGAGTCCGGATTCGCGGCAGACATCGGCTTCGAGAAGTTCTGGAACGTAAAGTGCAGACTTTCCGGCCTCAAGCCGCACTGCTCCGTAGTAGTTGCTACTATCAGAGCTCTCAAGATGCACGGCGGCGGCCCGGCTGTAGTTCCCGGAAGACCTCTTCCCAAGGAATACACAGAAGAGAACCTCGAGCTTCTCGAAAAGGGTACCGCAAACCTCTTCCACCACGTCAACAACGTCAAGAAGAGCGGCATAGTTCATGTTGTATGCATCAACAAGTTCTACACCGATACCGATGCTGAAGTTGCACTCCTCAGAAAGCTTTGCGAAGAGCAGGGCGTTCGCTGCGCACTGTCCGAGCACTGGCAGTATGGCGGAGAAGGCGCAAGAGAGCTTGCCGAGATGGTCATCGACGCTTGCGACGAAGCAGAAAACACCCCCATCAAGTACCTTTACGATCTCGACACACCGCTCAGAAAGCGTGTTGAGCTTATCGCTACCGAGATCTACGGAGCAGACGGCGTAGACTGGAGCCCGCTGGCCCTGGAAAAGGCCGAACGCTTCGAGAAGGATCCTAAGTACAAGGATTACTCCACAATGATGGTCAAGACCCATCTGTCTCTGTCCCACGATCCTACCCTCAAGGGAGTACCCAAGGGCTGGAGACTGCCGGTAAGAGACATACTGGAGTACGGCGGCGCAAGGTTCCTCTGCCCGATGGCCGGCACCATCTCCATGATGCCCGGCACAGGCAGCAACCCCGCTTACAGGCGCATAGATGTAGACACAACTACAGGCGCAGTTTCAGGATTATTCTAAAGGAGAACAGCAATGTCCATGAACGATATGAGTGTCAGGGCATTTGCTGATGAGTTGGCAGCAAAGACCTCCGTCCCTGGCGGCGGAGGTGCTTCTGCCCTCGTCGGAGCTCTTGGCTCTGCTCTCGGCTCCATGGTCGGCAACTTTACCTTAGGTAAGAAAAAGTACGCCGATGTAGAGCCGGATATCATAAGGCTTATGGAAGAGGCAAAAAGCCTGCAGGATCAGCTTCTCGACTGCATAGATAAAGATGCAGAAGGGTTTGAGCCTCTCTCAAAAGCATACGGAATACCAAAGGACGCTCCCGGAAGGGACGAGACTTTGGAAAAGTGCCTCCACGATGCGGCAGCGGTCCCGATGCAGATCGCTGAGCTCTCCGCAAAGGTAATAGACCTTCAGGAAGAGTTTGCCGCAAAAGGAAGCAAGCTTATGGTCTCGGACGCAGGCACAGGCGTTATATTCGCCAAGGCTGCGCTGCAAGGTGCCATACTCAACGTAAGAGTGAACACTAAGCTCATGAAGGACCGCACCCACGCGGAAGCCCTTAACGCACGCTGCGAGGAACTTTCCTCCGCATACGGCAAAAAGGCAGATGCCATATACAATGCAGTCCTTGATGGTCTTAAATAATATAACTACCCATTAAAAAAACAGGAGAGTAAACATGATTATCATTGCTGAAAAAATCAACGGATCTATTCCTTCCATGGCAAAGGCGATCACAGAGCATGATGAAGACTGGATCAGAGATGTCGCCAGAAAGCAGGACGCTGTAATCGGAGATGACGATTTCATCGATTGCGCAGTAGGCTTTGAAGAAGGAGAACTCGAAAAGATGGAATGGATGATCAACCTCATCCAGGAAGTTTCCGACAAGAAGATCGCAGTAGACAGCCCCAACCCGCAGATCTGCATCGACGCTATGAAGTTCTGCAAGCGCCCTGGAATGATCAACTCCGTATCCGGCGAAGGCAACAAGATGGATATCGTGTTCCCTGTTATAGCTGATACCAAGTGGGACGTTATGGCTCTGCTCTGCGACGACACCGGTATCCCCAAGACCGCAGCAGACCGTATCAGAGTTCTCAACAACATCATGGCAAAGGCTAAGGAATACGGCATCAAGGAAAGCCGCATCCACATCGATCCACTGATCGAGATGCTCTGCACCTCAGAAGACGGTATAGCAATGGTACTTGAGGTAATGGACTACATCAAGGAGCACTATCCTCAGGCTCACATCTCCGGCGCTGTTTCCAACATTTCCTTCAACCTGCCTTACAGAAAGATCGTTAACCAGGCATTCACCGTTGTCTGCATCCAGCACGGTATGGATTCCGGTATCTTCGATCCTCTCAACAGGGATCTGCGCGGCTCCATCTACGCTGCTGAAGCTCTCTCCGGCGAAGACTACTACTGCATGGAGTATGTAGGCGCATTCCGCGAAGGTATCTTCGGACCGCAGGATAAGAAGTGATCTCTTCCAAGAAGGAACAACGTATACAGGCTATAAACGCACGGCGCGCTCTCACTTCCGAGCAGCGCGCCGATTTCAGCTGCAGACTTTGCGATAACATAGCGCAGCTGAAGGAATACAAGGACGCAAAGGTCATCCTTGCCTACGCCGCCACCTGGGACGAGGCAGACCCCGCAAAGCTATGCAAGCTGGCGGAAGAGCAGGGGAAAACAGTGGCTTTCCCTGTATCTTATAAGGGCGGCATAATGGAAGCCTACGCGCCCAAAAGCGTAAACGATCTTAAGGAAGGTCTCCTTGGTATAAAGGCTCCGGACAAGGAGCAGTCAAGGCTTGTGCTTCCGCAGGAGATAGACCTTGTATTGGTCCCTTGCGTGGCATTCGACGAGGAAAAACGCCGTTTGGGCCACGGAGGAGGGTATTACGACAGATACCTTCCGGAGTGCACCAATGCAGAATTCGTTCTTATCGCATTCGAAGCACAAAAGATACTTCAGATAGCCACTGAAAAGCACGACATTTTAATGGACTTGCTTGTAACAGAGCAAAAAGTGTATTAAAATATACATGTAACTGAATATCAGGTCAGAGTAGGATACGGCGCGTAAAGTGCCGGAGGATGGGAAGTTGCCTCCGGACGAAGGGTCACCGCGGTGCCGTTTCCGCATCCGCTGCCATAAAAGGGCGCTCCTTTTGTGGCAACTGTGCCATGAAAGGAGTTTTACTATGAAACTTAGCACAAAACAGCTTGCTCTTAACGCAGTGTTTGCAGCTTTGTTTGTGATCCTTGCCTTTATAAGCGTGGGTACGAACGATTTTAAGGCATCTTTCGAAAGTCTTGCCACTCTTATGGCAGGCATCACCATGGGGCCGTTAGCAGGTCTTCTTGTTGGCCTTGTTGGCGAATTCATCTACCAGCTTATCCAGTACGGACTTGATCCCACAACAGTATTGTGGCTTATTCCCTATGCCGTCTGCGGCCTTGTTGCCGGGCTGATAGCAAAAAAGGGAGAACTGGACAACAAAAAGCTCATTATAATAGTGGTCCTCTGCGAGATACTGCTTACAGTCCTCAACACTCCGGTAAATGCCATCTCGGCTATCATCCAGGGTTGGGGCAACTGGGCCACCATAGCAGCAGGCATCCCGCTCAGGCTTGCTATCACCGCAGTACGTATAGTTGTTTACATAATAATTGTTCCCATTCTTTACAAGGCCGTAAAGAATGTAGCAAAATAATTAGTTTATCGTTTTATCAGGTGTGTCATGACTAAAGAAGAGGCTATAGGTTATATCGAAAACTACGGCTGGAGCACAACAAGGCTCGGCCTGGAGCGCACAAGGGAGCTGCTTCACAGGGTAGGAGACCCGCAGAAGAAGCTCAAGTTCATCCATGTTGCAGGAAGCAACGGCAAGGGCAGCACCTGCGCCATGCTGGACTGCATCTTCCGCAAAGCCGGCTACAACGTAGGAATGTACATTTCCCCGTACATCCAGGACTTTTGCGAAAGGATACAGCTCAACGGTGAATATATAGACGGAGATTCCCTGGCAAGGCTTACTGAATACGTAATGAAGCAGGCCGAACAGATGGAGGATCACCCCAGCCAGTTCGAGCTCGTAACAGCCATAGGCATGCTCTACTTCTGCGAAATAGGCTGCGATCTTGTAGTCCTTGAGGTAGGCATGGGCGGCGCTCTGGACAGCACCAATGTTATAGATCCTCCGGAAGTCGCCGTAATAACCAATATAGGCCTCGAACACACAGAATACCTCGGCAACACCATAGAAGAGATAGCTGCAACCAAGGCAGGCATTATAAAGACAGGCTGCAATGCAGTCTGCTACGACGGAGCCCCTTCCGTTACCGAAGTCGTAAAGAAGGTCTGCGCAGAAAAGAACGTTCCTTTAAAGTGCGTGGATTTCTCCAGGATGGAGGTCATTTCTTCCACGCTTTCCGGCCAGACTTTCCGCTGGGACGGCAAAGAGTACGAGCTTGCTCTTCTGGGAGACCACCAGCTCCACAACGCAGCTACAGTGCTTAACGTTGTGGAAGCCATGAGAGAGCGTGGCTGGAAGGTGCCGGATGAGGCTGTAAAGGAAGGTCTCAGGGACGTAAGATGGCCCGCAAGGCTGGAGATACTCGGAAGAAAACCGCTCTTTATACTGGACGGCGGTCACAACCCGCAGTGCGCAGAAGCCCTGGCAAATGCTCTTAAGAGCCTTCTCGGAGGCAAAAAAGTAGTGTTCCTGCTTGGCGTGCTTGCCGATAAGGATTACCCCCACATGATGGAGATGATGATTCCTTACGCAGAGTCCTTCGTATGCCTTACTCCGCAGAGCAACAGGGCGCTTCCTGCAAGCAAGCTCTGCAAGTTCTTTAAGGACCGCGGATGCCGCGCAAGATGGTGCGCCAAGTACGAAAGCGGTATAAAGCGCGCCGTGGAGGAAGCCGGCGAACGCGGCATAGTAGTAGCCTTCGGATCTCTGTATATGGCAGGGCATATCAGAACAGAATACGCAAATATCTACGCCAAATAGAGATGTCCAAGGATGGTCAGATGAAGTTTCCGATATCAAAAGAAAAGGCCTTTTATAACACAGTAAGGGCCATAGCCATTCCTATAATAGCGCAGCAGCTTATAATGGTAGGTGTCAATATCATGGACACCGTAATGCTTGCGCGCCTTGGGGAAGGGCAGATAGCCGGGTCTTCGCTTGCTAACCAGTTTATAAGCATCTATCAGGTAATGTGCCTTGGCATTGGCGTAGGGGCAACTGTTCTTACAGCCAGGTACTGGGGCGCAAAACGCATAGATCTTCTTAAAAAGTCAGTTACGATAATGATCAGGATAGCCCTGGTCCTCGCCGTGCTTTTCTTCCTGGCATCGCTGTTTATTCCGAATGCCATAATGACTATCTACACCAACGAGGAGGAGATAATCCGCGAGGGCGCTGTGTATCTGCGCTGGTCTTCTGTAACGTTCTTCCTTACCGGTGTCTGCCTGCCGCTTACGCAGGTGCTGCGCAGCTTTGGCGTTACCAAAGTGTCGCTCTACGGCTCTATCGGAGCTTTCTTTATCAACATTTTCTTCAACTATGTTCTGATCTTCGGAAAGTTCGGCTTCCCGCGCATGGAGATAGCAGGAGCAGCTCTTGGCACGCTTATTGCAAGGGTGTTCGAGTTCCTGGTCGTAGGGATCTACTTCTTCCATCTGGACAAGAAGATAGGGTACAAGATCAAGGATATATTCATGAAGTGCGGAGATCTGGTCGGCACTTACGTCCAGCTCTGCGTGCCTCCGATAATGTCGGATTTCCTGCTGGCTCTGGGAAACAATGTGGTCTCCGTGGTAATGGGGCACATAGGTGGTTCCTTTGTTGCTGCCAACGCTGTCGCAGTTGTCGTAATGAGGATGATAACAGTCTTTGCCGGCGGCCTTTCCACAGCTGCATGCATAGTTACCGGCCAGAACCTGGGCAAGGGTGAGTTCGACAAGATGGAAGAGCAGGGGAATTCGTTCTTCCTTATCGGCGCTGTGATCGGAACTATCGGAGCTGTTATCATAAAGATCATCTCCGGCCCAATGATCTCTTACTACAAGCTTGAGCCAGGTACAGTAGTTATAGCGCAGCAGATGATGGACGCGCTGTGCATAATAATCATATTCCAGTGTGTCAACACCATACTTACCAAGGGCGTGCTGCGCGGCGGCGGAGATACTAAGTTCCTGCTGCTGGCGGACATACTCTTCCTGTGGGTGCTCTCCATCCCGGCAGGCTATCTTCTTGGCATAGTGCTTGAGGCTCCTGCGTTCTGGACCTACATTGCTCTTAAGCTGGACCAGATAGTTAAGGCTTTCTGGTGCCTCGGAAGGCTGTGGTCCGGAAAGTGGATCAAGAAGGTGGGCGTGGAGCAGAAGATAGAGGAATCCACCGAGTT
>CADALS010000084.1 GCA_902788795.1 uncultured Eubacteriales bacterium
TCGGAGCATGATAACGCTGGAAGAATCCGCACTAAAGAATGGAGCTATCGGTTGTTGGTGGCTGGAGAAAAATGGATATTATATGATAGCAAAAACACGCTTGTTGCTGCATCAACACAATGGGGAGAGATACTATCTTCTTTGAAAAGAACGGTATTAATCCACGGAGGCGGTATTTATAAATATGAAATAAAGGACGGAGAAAACCTGACAGATATTCTATTCCCCAATGTTAAATAATAGTTGTCACAAGGGAAAATAGGTGCAGTTTTCTTTAGCCCACGCCTGTTGAATGTCAATATGACCATACATAATATAAATACAGGTGACTCAACTACAACCACTTGTCACTCGCCAGTATACCTGGGAGGTGGATTTGCGGATGGACTTTATGATTTAGTGGAGTGGTAATTAAAGGAGTTTAACACTGTGGGATTAAAAATAAGTAGAGTTGGGAGTTATATAATTGCTATTGTGTCCATATTGGTGTGTGCTTCTTGCGCAACCAACGGATGGATCATGAGTAATCGTAATAATATTCCAGATCCAACAGGTAATACTTCTATTGAAGAAGGATGCCTTTCTTTTCGGGTTGATAGCGCAGA
Source organism: uncultured Eubacteriales bacterium (assembly GCA_902788795.1). GTDB lineage: Bacteria > Bacillota > Clostridia > Peptostreptococcales > Anaerovoracaceae > RUG13409. Next base: position 606 of record CADALS010000084.1, read on the forward strand.
TTTGATCTATACTATTCCATGCAGCAATCCGTTAATCTCGCTTCATCTACAGTCTTTGATAGATGGTGAATGGAAGGATACCCATGTTATAACAATTGGAACAGAAGAAGGACAGTCGTTCCGGATATGTAATTTTGTTAATGGGCCACAGCCGTATTATAAAGGCGCCGATGGATTTCTTTTCAGGTATATCATTGTAGACGATAATGTAGAGACGATAGCCATCCCAATCACACTAAAAGAAACATCAGTTTTTACAGTATACAACAGGAGTTTTAACAATTTAGAATTTAATAATGGAGAGGATGTTCTTTTAGGGTACTTCATTATCACGAATAAGCGGGGCGATTATTCTTCCTGGGGTCCGGAGGTTTACGAATCAAAAGAAGGCATCACAGAAAACATGCAGGTTATAGCGGTAAAGCTTTCCTTAAATTAACTAATACAAGTAAGATAATAACATAGCGATAGGGTTGGGAGTATATATTAATAACTCAAAGATGACTCTCGCTGAAATTGCAAAACAAAGCAATAACTCAATAAATGCATTTAATGCACAGGCGACACTGGATGTATATAACAAACAAGGATATCTCCTGTTTTAACAATTCACAGCCAAGGAGCAGACAATAGATATAACTGTTTCGCTATTAACTCCGGTTGGTTCTTTTATCTTGTATTATCTTGCCTTAAATAGCATTATGGTCTATTCCGAGCTTTAATGTATAACACTGAATAAAGGCGAATAATACGAAAAAGAACGAATGTTCTAACCTTCGTAATCAGCAGGTCGCCGGTTCGAATCCGGCCGGTAGCTCCAATTGAAAAGACGGCATTTGCCGTCTTTTTAATTGGCAAGGTTAACAGAACGGATCCGGACCGGCGCGCCGGTTCACCCGAAGCCGAGCGCAAAGCGCGATGGCTGAGCGATCCGGCCGGTAGCTCCAAATGAAAACCCGCCGATGGCGGGTTTTTATTTGCTTGGCAACCGGTTGGCGAGATCGCACAAGCAGTTGTGCTCATTTAATAGCCCGAAGTCGGGCTTTGTCGACAATTATGGGCGATTTGTGCTGGGTTTGCCACATTTTAAGAGCCAGCTCACTGACCTTATGAGCATACTTCGTGCTGATTGTTAAATAATGGAAGAAGGATAACCCTCTATCTGATAGAAAACAGTGTTCTAAAGCCGGAATTGCCGTGTTATTTGCGTAGAGTCTACCGGAATTGCCTTGATAGTTGCTGATGAGACGCATGTTAATGTGGCAGAAATCAATTTTTAACCGAAAACCGTCGACGTAATCAGAAAACGGGCTATGCAATTCCTCTGAATAGTCAGAGACCGTCTGCGAAACTAATCCGAATAGTCAGAAAACTGTCTATGCAATCAGTCTAAATCTAAATAGTATTAAAAAGAGCTGGCCGATCTCCGGAAAGGAAAGCTTACATAAACTGCACATTCACGCCAGCGGGGTCTTTGACGAAGAAGAACTTGACGTTCGGGCCGGGCGAGATCATCGGAGTTGCCTCAAGACCCGCAGCTATCAGTTCAGCTCTTTTGGCGTCAACATCCTCTGTCGCAAAACCAACGGAAAGGAATTCGTTGCCGCAGTCTGCTGCCTCGGGAGCTTCTATGATCTCTATGCAGGTCTCGCCAGGCGCGTTGGAAAGGAAGACCATTTTTCTGCCCATGGGGCGCATATCTCTTTCGATATTCAGACCGACTATGCTCTGGTAAAAACCTATCTCTTCCTCGAACTTTGCGGTGCGGATAGTAACGTGCAGCATCTTCATGGCAAATATCCTCCTTTGCATTCTGCTTCTATTAGTGGTATTGTAACACGTATAAGATCTATTCTTCAGGGGAAAGTGCTGTGCGTCGCATAAAATGTACAGTTGACGGCATATGGATATTACAAAAAAAGCAATCGAATATATTAAAGCCCTCTTTGCAGGTGTTGGCGCCAGCCATGATGCGGAGCACACCATGCGCGTGTATCGGAATGCTATGATGATAGCAAAAGGCGCCGGGGCTGGATTTGAGGCTTCGCGCCAGGAGGCAGGCCCCCAGGGCGAAAGCTCCGGGCCGGACATGCAGATAGTGGCCCTGGCGGCGCTGCTGCACGACGCGGACGATTACAAGCTTTTCAGCACGGAGGACAACGCAAACGCAAGGGCATTTCTAAAGGCTCAGGGCGTGGACCCGGCCAGGACGGAGCTTATCTGCGAGGCTATAAATTCAGTATCCTTCAGCAAGAACCGCGGCAGGCGCCCAAGGACCCTGGAAGGGCAGATAGTGCAGGACGCGGACAGGCTGGATGCCATAGGAGCCGTTGGAATTGCAAGGACTTTCACCTTCGGAGGCGAGCATGGAAGATCTCTGGCGGAGTCCATAGATCACTTCCACGAAAAACTGCTGCTTCTTGCCGGGGAGATGAACACGCAGGCCGCAAAAGAGCTTGCCAAGGAGCGTCACCGCTTTATGGAAGAGTTCCTTAAAGAATTCGATAAAGAAACAAAAGAGCCGGACCTTTGAAGATCCGGCTTTATATTCTCTGTATTATTATCAGAGGCGTTCTACTGTGCCTTCCCAGGTGTCTACCTGCTGGCGGCGGGACTCCTCGTCATACCAGTGTGTGGTAACGGTCTTGGCCCTTGTGTAGAACCTGACTCCGTCCAGACCCAGTACGTGCTGGTCTCCGAAGAAGGACTCCTTGTTTCCGGAGAAGGGGAAGTAAGCGCTCGGTACAGGGATACCTACGTTGATGCCCACCATTCCGCCGTCTGTGCGGAACGCGAACTGCCTTGCGTAGTAACCGTTCTGGGTGAATATGCAGGAACCGTTCGCAAACGGGTTGGCATTCATGATCTCTATGCCTTCCTCAAAGTCGCGCACTCTCTTGATGACTGTAACAGGTCCGAATATCTCCCTGTCTCCGACTGTCATGCCCGGCTTAACGTGATCAAGGATGGTCGGTCCGATGAAGAAGCCGTTCTCGTAGCCCGGGACCACTATATCGCGGCCGTCCAGCACCAGCTTGGCGCCTTCGTCTATACCTTTCTGTATCCAGTCGCAGACATAGCGTTTGTGCTCCGCGTTTACCACAGGGCCAAGCTTGGTCTCGGGATCGTAGGCGCAGCCGACCTTAAGAGCCATGGCCTTTTCCTTAAGAAGCGCCACGAACTTGTCGGCGATGCTTTCCTGGACGACTATTACCGGCAGAGCCATGCAGCGCATTCCTGCGCAGCCGTAGGTGGAGTTGATGATAGCATTTACAGTGCTTTCAAGGTCGCAGTCCTCCAGGACCAGAGCGTGGTTCTTGGCCTCTGTCTGAGCCTGGACTCTCTTGCCGTGAGCCGCCGCAACGGAATATATGTGCTTGCCTACGTCGGTGGAGCCTACGAAGGTGACAGCCTTGATGCGCGGATCGGTGAGGAAAAGCTCGGACTCCTTGCGGCTGCAGGTTACAAGGTTAACAACGCCCTTGGGGAAACCTGCCTCTTCGTAGAACAGCTCCAGTATACGCATGGATGTGAGCGGGGTGTAGGATGCAGCCTTAAGAACTACGGTATTGCCTGTAGCTATTGCAAGAGGAACCATCCATCCCCAGGGTATCATTGCGGGGAAGTTGAACGGTACTATGCCGGCTATAACGCCTAGAGGCATGCGGTAGGTGGCGGTATCGAAACCGTTGGTCACCTGCATGGAAGCGCCGCCCTGGGAGAGATACGGTGTCGCGCAGGCGAGCTCGGTGGGCTCTATGGCCTTGAGTATATCGCCTTTGGCTTCCACGAGGTTCTTGCCCAGCTCCTTTGCGCACAGCAATGTCAGCTCGTCGAGATGGTCCTGAAGTACGTTTCTCCACTTGAACATCATCTGGGTGCGTTTGCTGATGGACATGGCGGACCATTCAGGGAAAGCTTCCTGAGCGGACGCGATGGCGGACTCCACTTCATCCACAGTGCAGCAGGGGACTTCCGCAATGATCTCTCCGGTGCTGGAATCGGTTACCGGCATCCACTTTTCGGTCTTGGATTCTCTCCATTCTCCATAGACACAGTACTTTTTACGTTCCATTTTATTCCTCCTTATTAGCTTGATCGCTGATCTTGAACACCATCTCGCCGTACTGTTTCTTTTCTTCGGCGATAAAATCCGAAACTGCCTGGGCTCCCGGCATAGCTGCGGAGCAGGAGTGGGCTGCTACGAGCATCGCTGCCTCCGCGCTTCCGAACTCCAGAGCCTTGTCCAAAGGCCATCCTTCCATAAGTCCGTAGAGGAAGGCGGAAGCGTAGCCGTCTCCGCCGCCGAAGGACTTGAGCAGCTTTACGGGGAAGGGCTTTACAAGGTAGCGTGTGCCGTCCGCGGAGTAAGCAACGGAGCCTTCCTTGCCGTGCTTGATGATAACTATCTTGTTGCCTTTGTCATGCCAGTACCTGGCGACGTTTATATCGTCCTGCTTATCCAGGCCTATGAGCCTTCCTGTAAGGTCGAATTCCTCGCGGGATCCTATGACTATATCGCTCTGCTCGGCCGCTGTCTGGTAGTAGACGGAGATCTCGTCATCCGACTGCCAGGTGTAGCTGCGGTAGTCGATATCGAAGATGATGGTGATGCCGTTCTTTTTAGCAAGCTTTATTGCCTTTAGAGCGGCTTCCCTGGAGGGGCTCTTGCACAGCGATGTTCCTGAGATCAGGACTGCTTTGGCGATCTTTATATACTCCTCGTCCACATCTTTGGGGCAGAGCGAAAGATCCGCCACGCCGTCCCTGTACATCAGTATGCTGCTTTCGGTCGGGCTTTTTATTTCCGTGAAGGTGAGGCCCATCTTCTCGCCGTTTTCTGCTCTGAACAGGTGGGAGGTGTCTATTCCTTCGTTTTTGAAGTAATTGACCGCGAAATCTCCGAAACTGTCGTCCGCGACTCTGGCGATGAATCCGGGCTTTTTGCCCAGGCGCGCGAGTCCTACCGCGATGTTGGCGGGGGAGCCGCCGAGATACTTTTTAAATGTGACGCTCTCGGCCAGTGTGCAGTTCATCTCCAGGGGGTTGAAATCCAGAGCTACTCTGCCTACTGCTATAATATCCAGAGGGGCGTCCGAATCAAAGAGATCCATGTAACTCATTGGTATATCTCCTTTTCATAATTGTTAAATTAATAGTATTTTGTTATCAATTTCACACTATTTTTATCATAACGACCATAGAGCGTCAACGCCGAAGGAGAAAATACGCACAATAAAAGCGCATGCAGGGCGCTGCATGCGCAAAAAGTTGAGGATTTTTGTTAAGTTTGTTATTTTCCTATTAGTTCGAACCTGCGGGAGCGTATCAGCCGCATCATCTCCATGGAATCGCTGGGCATGCGCTGCGTTATTATGCCTCCGCGGGCTACGTCTTCCGGGCGGTGGCAGTCGGAACCGGAGGTCATCAGCAGCCCGAACTGCTGGGCGTACTCGAGAGCTCTTTCGTTGCGGCTGTTGTGGCGCGGGTTTGGATTGATTACTTCCACGCCGTCAAGGTAGCAGGCTATGGCCGGGGTGCAGCCGTCGCGGTAGGGATGAGCCTGCACTATCAGGCAGCCCTGGCTCCTGGCGATAGGCGCGAACCTTGCGATGCCCATGCGGAACACGTCCTCGGGATCTGACAGTATATCCAGGTCCCAGCCGTAGAACAGGTAGTCGTTCTCGCACTCGTCAAAGCGCAGTTCAGCTCCCATAAACACCTTAATTCCTTGCTTTTCTCCCTCCTCCTTTACATGCTTGTAGCCATCCAGAAAGGGGCGTATGCGGTCAGTCTTTGAGGCCGGATCTATCCCAAGGTAATCGTAGGTGGTGCGGTTGTAGTGGTCGGTAACTATCAGGGCATCGAAACCGGCTGCCTTGTAGGCATCGACTATTTCTTTGGCTGTCATTTTGCCGCATTTGCTGACATGAGTCGTATGAAGATGCGTTTCTATTTTATACATGGCTGTCCTTTCCTACCTTGCAATGATAAGTTCTGTATCTGCCGCTGCGCAAAGCTGTTTGAGCTCTTCCGGACAGTTTTCGTCAGTTATCAGCGTGTCCATATCTGTGAGCTTGGCGTAGCTCATAAGGCTGCTGTAGCCGAACTTGGAAGAGTCGCAAAGCAG
>CADALS010000085.1 GCA_902788795.1 uncultured Eubacteriales bacterium
CCAGGTGGGCTGGCTGGAGGTCAACATCAGCTGCCCCAACGTGCACGGCGGCGGCATGAGCTTCGGCACTGACCCCAAGGCCGCGGCAGAAGTAACTGCAGCTGTCAAGAAGGTCACCACCAAGCCTGTGATCGTAAAGCTTACGCCAAACGTTACAAGCATAGCGGACATGGCCAAGGCCTGCGAGGACGCCGGAGCGGACGGAATAAGCCTTATAAACACCCTGCTAGGCATGAGGATAGACCTTAAGACCCGCCGTCCCCTGCTTGCAAACACCACCGGCGGACTTTCCGGACCGGCAGTCTTCCCCGTGGCGCTGCGCTGCGTGTGGCAGGTAGCCAAGGCCGTAAAAGTGCCAGTGGTTGGCATGGGCGGAGTAAGCACGGCCCGCGATGTAATAGAAATGATGATAGCCGGCGCCTGCGCCGTAGAGGTTGGAGCTGCCAACCTGGTGGACCCCCTGGCCTGCAAAAAGATAATAGAAACCCTGCCCGCCGAGATGGACAAGCTGGGCATAAGCAAACTTAGTGATATAATAGGAGCAGCATTGTAATGGGTAAAGACGTAATAGTTGCATGTGATTTTCCTTCCAGGCAGGCTACGCTGGAGTTCCTGGACAAGTTCAGCGGCTGCGAAAGAAAGCCCTTCGTTAAGATAGGCATGGAGCTCTTCTACGCGGAAGGACCGCAGATAGTAAGGGATATCAAGGCCCGCGGCCACAAGATCTTCCTGGATCTTAAGCTGCACGACATCCCCAACACCGTAAAGAGCGCCATGGCAGTGCTCTCCGGGCTGGATGTCGATATCTGCAACGTCCACGCGGCAGGCACCACAGCCATGATGCAGGCTGCCATAGAAGGTCTTACCAGGCCGGACGGAACCCGTCCCCTGCTGATAGCAGTCACCCAGCTGACCTCCACAGACCAGGAGGCCATGGAAAAGGACCTGCTGATAGAAAAGCCCATGGAAGAGGTTGTTATGCACTACGCGCTCACTGCCAAGAACGCAGGGCTGGACGGCGTGGTGTGCTCTCCGCTGGAGGCCAAGGCCGTGCACGATACCTGCGGAAAAGGCTTCCTTACGGTAACTCCGGGCATCAGATTCTCTGACAGCGCAGCCGGAGACCAGAAGCGCATAATGACCCCGGCCAAAGCCAAGGAAATAGGATCCGACTACATAGTCGTAGGACGCCCTATAACCCGCTCAGAGGACCCTGTGGCGGCTTATACGCGCTGCGTCGATGAATTCATCGGCTAAGCAAAAAACATCGCTCAAATCGCCGATTTTAAGGAGTATAGAAATGGAACTCAGCAAAGTAATAGCTAAAGATCTGCTCAGCATCAAGGCGGTCTTCTTCAGACCGGACGAGCCCTTTACCTGGGCCAGCGGCATCAAGAGCCCGGTCTACTGCGACAACAGGCTCACGCTTACCGCGCCGGCAGTACGCACAGACGTAGAGAACGGCCTGGTGCAGCTCATAAAAGAAAACTACCCGCAGGCCGAAGTCCTGATGGGTACCTCCACAGCAGGCATTGCCCACGCAGCCATCTGCGGCCACATAATGGGACTTCCCATGGGCTACGTAAGGAGCGGCGCCAAGGACCACGGCAGGCAGAACCAGATAGAAGGAAGGCTGGAGCCGGGCCAGAAGGTCGTAGTCGTGGAAGACCTCATCTCCACCGCAGGCAGCGTTCTGGAGGTAGTCCAGGTGCTCCGCGAGGCAGGAGCCGACGTTCTGGGCGTGGTATCCATCTTCACCTACGGAATGAAGAAGGGCCTGGACAGACTGGCAGCCGCAGACGTTAAGAACGTATCCCTCACCAATTTCGACGAGATAGCCAAGGCAGCAGCGGAGGAAGGCTACATTGCCGAGTCCGACATAGCCCGCCTGATAGCCTTCAGAAACAACCCCTCCGACGAGAGCTGGATACACAAGTAAAGACCGAAAGGCATTGAAATGAGAAGCCTTATAAACATCACAGACCTGAGCGTAGAAGAACTCTACGCCCTTATGGATAAAGCCCTGGATATAATAGCCCACCGCGAAAAATACTCAGAAAGCTGCAAAGGGAAAAAGATAGCTACGCTGTTCTTCGAGCCCTCAACCCGCACCCGCCTCTCCTTTGAGGCAGCAATGCTGGAGCTTGGCGGCAGCGTCATCTCCGTAAGCGGAGCCGGCGGGTCCTCCGTAACCAAGGGCGAGACTCTTGCAGACACCGCAAAGGTAGTAAGCTGCTACGCAGACATCATTGCAGTGCGCCACCCGCTTGCAGGCTCGGCCAGGAACATGTCCAAAGCAGCGTCCATACCCGTGATCAACGCGGGCGACGGCGGCCACTTCCACCCGACCCAGACTCTTGCGGACCTGCTTACTATCTACAGAGAAAAAGGCCGCCTGAGCGGTCTTACCATAGGCATATGCGGAGACCTGCTCTACGGGCGCACAGTGCACTCCCTTATAGATGCAATGTCCCGCTACGAAGGCGTAAGCTTCGTACTGATAGCTCCTAACGAGCTGAAGGTGCCCAGCCACATAACAGAAAAGCTCACCACTCTGGGGATTCCTTTCGAAGAGACCACCGAGCTGGAGGATGCCCTCCCCCGCCTGGACGTGCTCTACATGACCCGCATCCAGCGCGAGCGTTTCGAAAATCCCCAGACCTACGAGCGCCTTGCCGGCTGCTACATACTGGACGCGCGCAAGATGCGCTCCGCTAAGAAGGACTGCATAGTGCTGCACCCCCTGCCCCGCGTGGACGAGATCTCAACAGACTTTGACGCAGACCCCAGGGCTTCCTACTTCCGCCAGGCAGAAAACGGCAAGTTTATGAGAGAAGCTCTGATCCTTAAGCTCCTTGCAGAAAAGGATCTTCCCGCCGCAGAGGAGAACGTCTACTCGGATCCGCGCTTTAAGTGCAGCAGCAAGAAGTGCGTATGCACCCACGAACGCGGCATAGTCCACGAAGTCTACTACGACTCCAAGGGAACTCTGCGCTGCGCTTACTGCGACGAAGAGATCTCCGAAGACTGAAACTTCCGGGAAGAAGGAGGTCCATCATGAAAAACGTACTCATTATAGGCGGGACTTATTTTACAGGAAGGGTCTTTGCCATAATCGCAAACCAGGCCGGCTACGGTCTTACATTCATAAACCGCGGCACCTACTCCATGAAATACCTTGGAGATGTAACAGAATACAAGTGCGACCGTCACGACATTGCAGGCCTTAAGGCTATCCCGGCCGGCACTTACGATGCCGTTGTGGATTTTTGCGCCTACGAGCCGGGAGACTGCAGGAACCTTCTGGGATCGCTGAATATCAAGGCTTCCCAGTACATCCTTATAAGCACGGCGGATGTCTACGACCGCAGCATCAGAACGCCCAAGGACGAGACTACACCTCTGCAGGACCACCTTGGAAACTGCATGGCAGCGGACTACATGTGGAACAAGCGCAACCTGGAGCTGGAAGCTGCTGAAGTTTGCAAAGAAAAAGGCATAGGACTTACCATACTGCGCCCGGCCTTCATCTACGGCCCCTACAACTATGCCCCGCGCGAAAGCTTCTTTGTAGAGCGCATAGTAAAGGGACAGCCCGTGCCCTTCCCCACGGATTCGGACTCCAGGTGGAACTTCGTGTTCGTAACAGACGTGGCGCGCGCTATCTGCGCCTGCATAGAGCAGCAGGATAAAGCAATTGGCCAGGCCTACAACCTGTCCGCTCCGGAAGTGGTAAGCTACAAAAGCTACACGGAAGTCCTGCGCAAAGTATCCGACAGGCCTTTTACCACGCAGCCGGTAACTGTTGCCCAGGTCTTTGAACAAGCCATACCTCTTCCCTTCCCGCTCACAGCGGAAGAAAGCGAGCTGTTTATTGGCACTAAAATAAGCGAGCAGCTTGGAGTTAGCTACTCGCCTCTGGAAGTCGGTATGCAAAAGGCTTTCAACGCCTTTAAGAGCGTCTACGAATAGAGCACAGAGGTCCCGGCAAGGGGCCTCTTTTTATTCTACCTTTTCACCTACTATAACAAATTCGGGCGAATGCCTTACACCGTCTTTAGGCAGCTCGTATCCGAAGACGTTTTTATTTACATCGGCCTCTATCCATATCTTTTCCAGGCCGCCTGCAAGCATTACCTTAAGATCCCACACCGGACGGTACTCGTCTGCTATGTAGAGGGACCTTGCAAGGCGGTTCCTCTCTTTGAGCATCTCAAGGCTTCCTGCCGGGTGCTCGTACTTGGAATCGCCGGTCTTTGCGAACTTTTCAGTGGCGCCGGTCTCGTCCATCACCTTAAAGCCCGCGGCGTAGTTGGCGTCCGCGTTCATTATCCTGCCGCCGGGGGCCAGCACCCTTATCATCTCGGAATAAGCCTTTGCAGGGTCCGGAAGGGTCCAGGTAACGTTCCTGGTAAAGATAAAGTCGAAGCTCTCATCCTCAAAATCCAGGGCCTGAGCATCCATGCGGAAGTACTCTATCTCATTGAAACCAAGCTTTTCTGCGTTTTCCCTGGCATTCCTGAGCATGTCCTCGGAATAGTCTATGGCCTTTACGCTGCAGCCAAGCTCGCTGAGGATGAAGGAGAAAAAGCCTGCGCCTGTGCCCAGGTCCAGTGCCCTTATGTGCTCCTTTTCAGGAAGGAAGCTGCCTATGAGCTTCTTCCAGTTCTGATGCTTTTCTCCCTGCATGTCCGTGTAGCGGGCATCTCCGAACTCGTCTGCGCGCTTGGACCAGTATGCGTTTATCTCTTCTCTTATTTCCATGATCTTCTCCTGAATTCATATTCTTTTTCCGCTTCCGCAGGGCTTGGCTGGATGACCGGCCTGTAATTCTCCCCGAGTATCACGTTTACATTAACACCGTACGCTTCCCGGATATTTTCCTCCGTAAACACCTCGAAAGGCTCCCCTTCCTTGAACACCTTTCCGTCCTTCAGCAGGACCACCTTGTCCGCGTACCTTGCGGTCATGTTGAGGTCGTGGAGGGTAAGGAGCGTGGAAACGTAGCGCTGCCTGGTGTAGGCTTTTACTATATCCAGCACCTGGAGCTCGTTGGCAAGGTCCAGGTTGGCTGTGGGCTCGTCCATTATAAGGACCTGCGGGTCTTTAACAAGGGTCTGTGCAACGTCCACCAGCCTTCTCTGGCCGCCGCTTAATGCGTAGAAAGGCCTTTCTGCGTACTGTTCCAGGTCCAGCATCTTAAGCATGTCGTGGACGCGGTCTATGTCCTCGTCGTGCACCTTAAGGCTGAGGGACCCAAGCCGGCCTAAAAGCACGACATTGAACACGTTGAGCCTTGTTAAAATGGCGCTCTCCTGGGTCATGTAGCCCACTTTTCTGAAGAGCTCCGCGTTCGGTATGCTGCTGCGCTCTGTGCCGTCCAGATAGACTTTGCCGCTGCTTTTGTGTATGCCGAGCAGGCTCTTTATGAGGGTGGACTTTCCGGCTCCGTTTGCGCCTACAACAACGGTGATGCAGCCTTCCTGGGCCTCAAAGCTGAGACCGTCCAGAACAGGCTTTGTCTCCTTGGGATAGGTGAATCTGAGGTCTTCTATGCGTATACTCATCTTGCACCTCCCCTGCTGTTCTGCCTGAATACCAGCGAGAAGAAGAAAGGCACGCCTATAATGGATGTTACTATGCCTATAGGGAAGACCGCGCCGGGCCTTAAGATCTTTGAAATTACAGACGCCAGGGACAATAGCGCGGACCCGCAGAGCGCGGAGATCGGTATGTAGAAGCGCTGGTCCTCTCCGGATATCATCCTTGCAATGTGCGGCCCGGCAAGCCCTATAAAGCCTATGGAGCCGGTAAAGCAAACAGACACTGCTGCCATCAGGGAGATCAGGAAGAAGGACTTTACCTTGAGCCTGGACACGTTGACGCCGAGGCTCACCGCCCTTTCGTCTCCCATGGTAAGGGCCGTGTACTTCCAGGAATCCGCGAATATTATCGGGGTGCAGAAGAAGGTTACGACTGCTGTTATCAGAAGCTTGTACCAGTCCGTGCGCTGCAGAGATCCAAAGGACCAGAACACTATGCTCTGGTTCTGGTCTTCGGAGGCGCCGTACTGCAGGAGCGCCTGCAGAGCCTGGAACAGGAAGAGGCAGGCTATGCCGGACAGCACCAGAGCGCCGCTGTTTATGTTGTTTCTGCCCATGAAATAGATCATAAAGCAGATAAGCATTGCAAATACAAAGGACATGGCCGATGTTGCTATGGAGCCGAGCCCCAGTATTATTGCAAGTGACGCGCCAAAGCCCGCTGCTGTGCCAACGCCCAGGGTATAGGGGCTTGCCAGCGGGTTATGCAGTATGGTCTGCATAACGGCTCCGGACGCGCCAAGGGCAAAGCCTATCACCACAGCCATCATGGCTATGGGGAGCCTCATGTTAATGACTATAACATAAGTTCCGGCTGCAGCCTGCGATGGATGGATGAGGCAGTTAAGGACCTCCGCCACAGACAGCCGGTACATTGGCGATGCGGCAGCCGTAAGCACATCCAGCACGCAGCTGACTATGCAGACGGCTATAAGCGCCGCAATTATTATGTAATTCTTGCGATTGAGCCGCGCATACAGTGCGCGGCCCGGATCGATATCGTGTTTCATTGTGATCAGTTATCAGTTGAGCTGCAGGGTCCAGACGCCGTCCAGCTTTACGGGCATGTACTTATCGAAGAACTCTGCAAGGTTCTTTTCCGTTGCAATGGCCTGGGCGCCTGCAAAATCGAATATGTGGCGGCTGAGATCGTGGTAGACTCCGCCCATGCGGCCTGTCTTTACCGCGGACAGCTCCGCCCATCCGGCGCGTGTCTTGTAAGCCTGGATGTTCTTTATCGCAAGGTCTTTGTCTGCCCCGTAGCCAAGGACCACGTTGTCGCTCACATCAGTTCTGGGGCTGCAGGCAAAGATTATTACCTGAGGATCTGCGGATATCACCTGCTCCGGCGCTATATCCACGCTTGCGCCTTCCATTCCGGCGGCTATGTTGGTGCCTCCGCACTGCCTTATAAGAGCTCCCCACATCTGCTCGGACCAGGTGTTTCCAAGCTGTCCGGGCCCCAGGCTGAACTCCATGTAGACCCTCGGGCGGTCCTCGTCCTTAAGATCTTTGAGCCTGTCTGCAATCACCTGCATCTGAGCTGCGTAGTATTTGCCTATCTCCGCCGCGCGGGCTTCCTGGCCAAGGACCTTGCCGAGCAGGGCTATGCTCTTCTGGTGAGTCTCTACGGTCTGCTTGTGGAAGTCCACGAACACGCATTCTATGCCTGCCTTGCGGAGGTTCTCAAAACCCGGCTCCAGAGCATTGTAGTTGGCTCCCGTAGCTGAAGCTATGACCACATCCGGCTGAAGACTAATTATAGACTCTATGCTTATATCTCCGTTGTAGCCTACATCAGGGATGTCCTTTAGCTTCGGGAAGGCCTTAGTAAAGGCGCTGTAAGCGTCCTCTCTTCTGCCCTGCCAGTACTTGTGGCTCCAGCCGACCAGCTTGTCTATGCCTTCGGCGCCGGCAACTGCAAAGTACTCCTCCAGGTTGAATGTAACTACCACCCGCTCAACCTTGGCCGGGATGGTAACGGTGCGGCCCTTCATATCAGTAACTTCGATAGTTTCAGGACCTGCCGGATCTGTATTCGTGTTGTTTCCGGATGGCTTCTGGCTGCAACCTGCAAAGACCGCCAGCACCATTGCCAGCACCAATAATAAAGAAACTGCTTTTTTCATATCTGTGACCCCTTTATATAGATATCATACACAGAGATTACAGGAAAAAAGCAGTGTAAACAAGCCTACCGGGGGGTTATTTTTTCAGTTAATTCATCCCTCTGCGCCTGCGGCTGGCCCTCTGCAGAGCCTTGCCTGCCTCAAAGACAGGGATGGTGGACAGAGCCAGGCCTACGCAGATAAAGAACTCCTTGGCAGAGATTGTGTCGTAGATCCCAAACAGGGTCTTGAAACCGGGCAGGAAGACTGTTGCCAGAGTCATCAGCGTGGTGACTGCCATGGCGCCTACCATCCACCAGTTGATGTTCTGGAGCATCTCTTTTCTGAATATGGAGCCGAAGCGGGAGCGCATGTTCAGGGCGCAGAGCATCTCGGAGAAGCTTACTGTAAGGAAGGCCATTACTACGGCGTTTTCGCACCAGCTGCCGTTGACTATGCCTGTGAATGCGCCGTTCTCTATGTGGTAGCCTATGTAGTAGGCGGCTATCTCTATTGCTGCAAGGTACACGCCCTGCCACAGCATGCTGCCGCCTGCTCCGCCCGCAAAGATGCTCTCGTTCTTGGCGCGGGGCTTTCTCTTCATGAGGTCCCCTTCCGCCTTCTCCATGCCAAGCGCAAGGCCAGGCAGAGTATCGGTTATCATGTTGATCCACAGCAGGTGCACCGGGGTCAGTATGGTAAAGTTCAGTATGGACGCGAAGAATATGATCAGCACCTCCGCAAGGTTGGTGGAGAGCTGGAACTGCAGCACTTTGCAGATGTTCTCGTATATCTTGCGGCCCGATTCTATGGCATGGATTATAGTCGCGAAGTTGTCGTCGGCAAGCACCATGTCCGCTGCGCTCTTGGTGACAGGGGTGCCTGTGATGCCCATGCCTATGCCTATGTCAGCCTTCTTGATGGAGGGCGCGTCGTTGACGCCGTCTCCGGTCATGGCTGTGACCATGCCTCTGGCCTGCCAGGCGTTTACTATGCGGGTCTTGTGCTCCGGCTGAACGCGCGCGTAGACGGAGTATCTGGGCACCAGCTCTACAAGCTCTTCGTCCGTGTACTTGTCCAGATCCGCGCCAAGGGCAGCCTCGTCCGCGCTCTTTATTATTCCAAGGTCCTTGCCTATCGCAACGGCGGTGTCCTTGTGGTCTCCTGTTATCATGATGGGGCGTATGCCTGCCATCTTGCACTTGGCTATGGCGTCGTAAGCTTCTTCCCTGCAGGGGTCTATCATGCCGTAAAGACCTATAAGCACCAGGGACTGCTCCAGGTTTTCGTGAGCAGTATCCTGAGGAAGGACATCGTAGCTGCGGTAAGCCGCTGCAAGCACGCGCAGAGCCTGGTCCGCGTAGGACTTGTTGGTCTTTCGTATCTCTTCAAGGACTTCCGCAGTCATTGGCACCGGCTGGCCGTCCTTAAGGAAGCCGCTGCAGTGCTGGATGACCATATCGAAAGCGCCCTTGGTGTACTGGATGTAGCCGCCTTCCACCTTGTGTATGGTGCTCATCATCTTGCGGTCGGAATCGAAAGGAGCCTCGGCAACGCGGGGCTGAGCCTTGGCAAGATCGTACTTGGGAAGGCCTATCGCAAGCGCGTAGTTTACAAGGGCTGCCTCTGTGGGCTCGCCTGTCGAGGCCTCCTCTCCCGGCGCTATATCAGCATCGGAGCACAGCGCCATGGCCGTAGCCATGAGCTTGCTGTCGGAGGTGAACTCCTTTACCACCGTCATCTTGTTCTGGGTAAGAGTACCGGTCTTATCGGTGCATATTATCTGGGTGCAGCCCAGGGTCTCAACGGCTGTGAGCTTGCGTATGAGGGCGTGGTGCTTAGCCATGTCCGTAACGCCTATGGAAAGCACTATGGTGACTACCGCCGGCATGCCTTCCGGTATCGCGGCGACCGCCAGAGCTATTGCAGCAACAAGGCTTCCCACCGCGT
>CADALS010000086.1 GCA_902788795.1 uncultured Eubacteriales bacterium
TGCAACGGGGCCGTCGCCGTAGGGGATCTCTTCTCCGTCTACGGTCTTTACGCTGCCGTTTGCCTTGGGAACGTACTTGATGCAGTTGTCCAGGACTTCCTTAACGCCGGTGCCCTTAACTGCAGAGCAGCACATAATGGGGCAGATGCTTCCGCTGGAGATACCGCTCATAAGTCCCTTGCTGAACTCTTCGTCTGTGAATTCTTCGCCTTCGAAGAACTTCTCCATGAGCTCCTCGTCTGTTTCTGCTACAGCCTCGTTGAGAGCGTCCTTGTCGTCCAGTGTTACAACGCTGGTGCCGAACTTTGCCTTGAGATCTGCGATGACGCGATCCAGATCTACGTTGTCCTTATCGGTCTTGTTGATAACGAAGAACCTTGGAACGCTGAACTGCTGGCAGATCTCCCATGCCTTTTCGGTACCTACCTGGATGCCGGAAGATGCGTCTACAAAGATAGCAGCTGCTTCTGCGGCCTTGATGGCGGAGTTGACCTCGCCTACGAAATCGAATACGCCCGGGGTATCGAGGAAGTTTATCTTGGTCTTGTTGTATTCAACAGGAACTATGGACATGGAGATGGAATATCCTTTTTCTATTTCCATCTTGTCGAAGTCGGATACGGTGTTTCCGTCCTCCACCTTACCCATCCTGCTGATAACTCCAGTTGCAAGAAGAGCAGCCTCAAGGAATGTTGTCTTTCCTGTGCCGCCGTGTCCAAGCAGTGCGATGTTTCTGATAGTGTCTGCTTTGTAGCCTTTCATATCTTAAGCTTCCTCCTAAATAATAGTTATCTTGATCATAAAGCCGGCTGACCAGCCAAATTTGATTATACAAATTTTAAGCTCTTTTGTAAAGCACAAAGGAGCCCGCAGAGCGTCATTTTTGAGCTTTTTCGGCCTCTTTGGCCAGTTCCACCGCGCATTTTTGATCTGCGGATATCTTCATGGCTTCTTTAAGCTTTTCTATGATGATCTCGTAGTTTTCTCTGCGGTGCGGCCTGCTGCAGCCTATGCAGTTTTTTATGCCGCTTTTGGTGTACGCAAAGTTGCCTCCGCAGCTATCTCCTGTAAAATACAGCGGGCAGTAGCAGAAAAGGCAGTTGAAATCCTCCTCCGGAACACCCTTGTGGCAAGGAAAATATTCGCATTCTTTATGCTGGAAAAACTTGAAATTCTCGCTCATGGAAGGCCTCCTTGCGGCTGTGTCATCCGAACTTATTAATTTTACAATCACGGGGCAGTCTTGTCAACGATTGCGGCAGCCTGGTTTCGGTGATATAATCTCATGAAAGCATCGTGCTTTATGGAGGGCATCAATGAAAAGGGGCAAAAAAGCAGCACTTATCATAATTCCTTTAGTCATCTGCCTGGCTGCGGCAGGTGCCTATATATACTACACCGGCACCATTGGCTACAAGCTTGCAAAGCTGGGCTACACCAAGGACCAGGCTGGCAGCATAACGGCCATCTTCTCCGAAGAAGAACAGCAGGTCCTGCTGGCATCGCCTGCCACGCCGGAGATCATAGATATAGCATCGGATCCGCGTTACCAGAAGGCAAATTTCAAAGATTACCTGAGCGGCCTTCAGGAAGGCAAAACGGCCGAGACCCTGCTTACAGACTACGATCCCAGGGTCGTAAAACTGCGCGCCGAGAAAGGCTACCTGGAGCAGAACCTGGCTGCGTACCTCAGCAAGAAGGATAGCGTTCCTGATATGGCAGACCAGGACGTAGTGCGCCTGGTAAACACCACCCTAGTCTACGAAAAGACAGAGGGCTACGACCCTGCCCTTTACGACAAATACGAAGCTTACAGGCTCAAGCAGGTCCAGAAGACCGAGGGCGCAGACCCGGATGTCATAGACGAGGCCCTGTGCGCCGCTGTGGTAAAGCACGTAAACACCGCTCTGCCCTACAGCAGCGAAAAGTACTACATAGACGCTTACCTGGACCGCTACGAGGCCTACCGCGCCGCAAACCCGGACAAGGCCCTTACAGATGTAGTTGCCGAGGTGAACGCAGGCATAGACAAGCCTTTCTACACTGATATAGAGCACGCGGACATGAGCAAGGGCTATCTGGTCCTGGTAAACAAGTACTACTATGTGGAGGACAGCGATAAGCCACAGACTACAGCTTTAAGCGGTTACGGCGTTGGGGAGCTGGAATCCACAGCCGCCGAAGCCTTCAAGCAGATGGTAGAAGCAGCCAGAGCCGAGGGGCTATCCTTAAGGGCGGTATCGCCTTACAGGACCTGGGCCATCCAGAACCTGTTCTACACTGGCTACGCAAGGAATGCCGGAACAGCCGAGGCCGACACCTACTCCGCTAGGCCCGGCCACTCGGAGCACCAGACAGGGCTTGCTGTGGATATAAACGTGGCGTCCATCTCCGCGCATTTTGAGAACACCGCGGAATACGCCTGGCTGCAGAACAACTGCTGGAAATACGGCTTCATACTGCGCTACCTGCCGGACAAACAGTATCTTACCGGCTACGTGTACGAGCCCTGGCACTACCGCTACGTAGGCACAGAATACGCCAAAGACATAATGGACAGCGGCATAACCTTCGAAGAATGGTACGCCTTCTACGTTGCCAACCCAGACAAATAACATAGGGGACGGTTCTCTATGCTAAAAATCGCATAGGGGACGGTCCTCTTTTTTATTGTAAAAAAAACAGCACACATATTGACCGGTCTTATTGACTACTTTTGCCGAAAGTGTATAATATTACCAATTAATGCTTGTGGAGGTATATTATGCCAAGGCATCAAAGGACATTATCCCCAACTAATACTTATCATATAATGGTCCGCGGTATCAACAAACAAGCAATATTTCTCGACGAACGCGATCAATCGCAATTTCTAAAAACGCTCCTTAATGTTTATAACGAGTGCGATTTTGATCTATACGCATTCTGCCTTATGAGCAACCATTTCCATATCGTCCTTAAAACCAACGGAACCCCGCTCGATGTTATAGTCAAGAAATTCAACACGTCCTATGTCTATTATTTTAATCAACGCTACGGACGCGTCGGGCATCTTTTCCAGGACCGCTTTAAAAGTGAACCGATCCTAACAGATGCTCAATTGGTCCAGACCATAAGATATGTCCACCGAAACCCAGTCAAAGCTAACATCGTCCAGGATCCGGAATCTTACAAATACAGCAGCTATAACAGTTATTTGTCTGAAAACGCTGTATCCAAACGCGAATACAGTTTTATAGCCAGCTTATTTGGAAGCATTTCTCAGTACATATCGTTTCATCAAGAGCCTGCAGATTTCAAGTGCATGGATCTGGATGAATCTTCAGGCATCACTACGCCCGATGACATGACTGCAGAAAGAATTCTCCAAGATGTAACACACAGCAGAGACAAGTATTATTTGCAAACGCTCAGTAAAAAAGAGCGTGATCGATACATCATAGAACTTCGAAAAAGAAAGCTTTCTATAGGACAATTGAGCAGGCTCACTGGTCTAAGCCCCGGCGTGATACGCGGCGCCAAATAAAACACCCCAGGCAACTCTTAAACGTTGTCTGGGGTCTTATTATTTTGCGTTAAGGACCGTCCCCTATGCTTATTTCAACATAGAGAACCGTCCCCTATGCGATTTTCAGCAAGGAGAACCGTCCCCTATGCTAGAAGTCTGCGCTGCGCGGGGTGCGCGGGAACGGCAGGACGTCGCGGATGTTGTCCACGCCTGTAAGGTACATGATCATGCGCTCGAAGCCAAGGCCAAAGCCGCTGTGCTTTACGCCGCCGTATTTTCTGAGCTCCAGGTACCACCAGTAGTTGGCCTCGTCCATGCCAAGATCCTGGATGATGCCCTTAAGAACATCGTAGCGTTCCTCTCTCTGGGATCCGCCGACTATCTCTCCTATGCCGGGCACCAGAAGATCGCAGGCAGCAACGGTCTTGCCGTCGTCGTTGCGGCGCATGTAGAACGCCTTGATCTCCTTAGGATAGTTGATAAGGAAGACCGGTTTCTTGAAGATCTCCTCTGTTATGTAGCGTTCGTGCTCGGACTGAAGATCCATTCCCCAGCCTGTTACCGGGTATTCGAACTTCTTGTTTGCCTTCTGCAGAAGCTCTATAGCCTCTGTATAGGTAAGGCGCACAAAATCGTTGCTTACAACGTTGTGGAGCCTGTCCAGAAGGCCCTTGTCCACGAACTGGTTGAAGAACGCCATCTCCGCCGGGCACTCCTCAAGTACATAGTTGATTATGTACTTTACCATTTCCTCGATGATATCCATGTCGTCCGTGAGGTCCGCAAAGGCCATTTCCGGCTCTATCATCCAGAACTCGCTGGCGTGGCGTGTGGTATTGGAATTCTCAGCCCTGAAGGTGGGTCCGAAGGTATATGTGTTCTTGAACGCAAGCGCAAAGATCTCCGCCTCCAGCTGGCCGGAAACTGTAAGGTTAGCGCTCTTTCCGAAGAAATCCTTGCTGTAATCTACGCTGCCGTCTTCGTTTTTAGGAACGTTGGCGAGGTCGAAGTTGGTTACGTGGAACATCTCGCCGGCGCCCTCGGCATCAGATGCAGTAATGATGGGTGGGTGCGCATAAACGAAGCCCTTCTCCTGGAAGAACTTGTGGATAGCGTAAGCTGCAACGCTCCTTACCCTGAACACTGCCGAGAACTTGTTTGTTCTGGGGCGCAGGTGAAGCTGGGTGCGCAGGTATTCCATGGTGTGGCGCTTGTTCTGGATAGGATAGTCCGGATCGGACGGCGCCTCCACCTTTATTTCCTTAGCTTTTATCTCGAACGGCTGCTTGGCCTCCGGTGTAAGGACCAGCTCGCCCTTAACGGAAAGCGCAGTGGAAAGCGGAAGAGCCGCAACTTCCCTGAAGTTTTCTATGAACTCTTCCTCGTAGACGACCTGCACAGATTTGAAGTAAGTGCCGTCGTTGAGCTCTATGAACCCGAACTTATTGGAGCCTCGGTTATTCCTTATCCAGCCCTCTACCTCTATGGGTCCTGCATACTTTGACGGATCTTTAAAAACTCCTCTCAGATCGACCATGATCTCCTCCTGTTTTGCGGCCTTTATCGTTTTCCCGCAGATTAAGCTTCAGTATATCTCAAATCACACAACAATGCAAGAAGCGAACTTGCAACTTTAGGGACGATTCCAAAAGTTCCGGGACGTTCAAATAACTGACATCGATGTAACAGTTCGATTCGTGTATTGTTATTATTTTGACTTGTAAAACTCTGCGGTAAACAGTAAAATAGTATCAGAGTTCTAGTATTCTTTCACAGGAGGATAAAATGTTCACAGCAAGAGAAAATATGCGCAGATGCGTTAAGAACGAAGGCCCGGACCGTTACGTCAACCAGTACGAGGCATTAAGGCCCCTGGGCACTCCGCTCGGATTCCACAACCCCCGCCCAAGAAGAGGCGAACCGGACATGGTAAACGCCTGGGGCGTAACATATTCCTATCCTATGCACGTTCCTGCAGGATTCCCTGTACACACACCGGACAAGATCGTCGTTAAGGACATAGAACACTGGAAAGACTATGTTCACGCACCTTCCCTGGAGTGGCCGGAAGAAGAATGGGAAAAGATCCAGGCAACCTACGAGAGAGTAGACCGCACCAAGGCATATGCCTGCACCTTCATCGCTCCCGGAATCTTCGAGCAGACCCACCACCTCTGCTCCATAGACCAAGCTCTTATGTACTACATGATCAACGAGGAAGAAATGTCCGAGCTCATAAAGTACATAACCGAGTGGGAACTCAAGTATGCAGAGCTCATCTGCGACAGGCTCCATCCGGATGCAATACTCCACCACGACGACTGGGGTTCCGAGCAGAACTCCTTCCTGCGTCCTGAGATGTTCGATGACTACTTCCTCGAACCCTACAAGCAGATCTACGGATACTATCACGATCACGGCGTAGAAATGATAGTCCACCACTCCGACTCCTACTGCGCAAACATCGTTCCCGAAATGATAGAAATGGGTATCGATGTATGGCAGGGACCGATGCACACCAACAACGTTCCTGAGCTCGTAAAGAAGTACGGAAAGCAGATCACCTTCATGGGCGAGATCGACAACAAGTGCGTAGACTTCGACGCAGCAACCTATGACGACTGCGTAAAGGCTGCAAGAAACGCTATCGAATCCGTAGGCACCAAGGAAGGCTTCATCCCCTGCATCACCCAGGGAGGTCCGGGATCTCTGTACATCGGCGGTTACGAAGGCCTCTTCCAGGCTATCGATGAATACAACATCGAAAAGTTCGGATTCACCCAGGAAGAGCTTGACAACGCAAGGCTTCCGCTCTCCGTCATGATGCCGGGAACCTATCAGGCTCACATCGTAACAAGATACAACAAGTAGTAAACTGCAAAGGCAGCACAAGGCCGGAGGGATCGCCCTCCGGCTTTTGTATTTTCCTACAAAGTATTTTTACACTTTATTGCACGCCATGTTTTCCGGTGCTAAATGTTCATAATAATAATCCTTGCATAGCCTAAAAGGCGGTCTTAAAATTTAATTGTAAGTAATGATCAAAACAGTATCCCGCACAGAAAGGAATGATAAAATGCTTACAGCAAGAGAAAACATGGAAAGAGTAGTGTTCGGCGGAGGAGAACCCGATCGCTATGTAAACCAGTACGAAGCTTTAAAGCTGATGTTCTCGCCTCACAACTTTCACAACCCA
>CADALS010000087.1 GCA_902788795.1 uncultured Eubacteriales bacterium
TACCCGCGCAGGTACTGCCCTATGGTGCTTCCCATCTCGTAGGCCGCTGCGGGATCTCCGCCAGCCCCTACCGCAGCTACGCTCCTGTAGCGCTTGACAACAAAGCCCTTGGAGGCGCTGTTGCCTATGCGCGCAACATTTCCGCCCTCCTCGTCCACAGCTATGAACGGCGTGAACCTGCTGTTGCTATTCAGCTTGCCTATCATCTCCGCAAGCTGTCCGGGGCTTTCCAGGTTTCCGCCGAAGATAATGAACCCGCCGACAGGATACTGCCGGAGGCGCTCCTCCATTTCGGGGCTGATCTCTGTTACCACTGCACTGCCCGAGGTCCAGTCATCGCTTCTGGAAGGATCAAGCTGGTCCGGCCGGATAATGATCATCTGGCCTATCTTCTCTTCCAAAGTCATACTTTCAAGCAGCATAGGCCAGTATCCTCCAGTGTCATCCTCGGCCGTATCATCAAAAAGGCCGCTTTTGGGTATCCAGTCCTCAGGCACAGGCTCCGGCTCTTTGGCGCTGCTCCTGCGGCCCGCGCAGGCCGTAAGAGCCAGGCAGAACGCCAGCAAACACGCCAGAACAGCAAGCTTTTCAAATTTTGATCTGTTACCAGTTCCGATCTTCAAACCCTCAGACCTCTGTTATCAACGATCAGATCCCGCGACCTGACCTAGGAATAATTCAATCGCCTAAAATAATCCTAACTTCTGTAAATTTTCACCTTTATATAGTATAATACCATAAATTCGATAACAGTATGCATTTAAGATCGAAAGGAGATGCCGCTTTTTAGCGGCGGTAAAGATATGTCAGAAAACAACAGCGGCGCACCCGTCAGAGTGCCGGTCCCCCAGCTCAAAGTCATAAACGACAAGCCACTTTACAAGGACATCAGGGAACTGCTGGACGGATGCGCCAAGGAATTCGGTGAAGACCTCGCCTACATAATCAAGACTAAAAGGGAGACCAAGACCACTCCCGCAGAATACCGCAACGTTAGCTTCATCCAGCTGCGCAAGGAAGTAGACTGGCTGGGCACAGCCTTCATGAAGGCCGGATTCAAGGACAAGCGCCTTGCTATCATCGGCAAGAACCGCTACGAGTGGATGCTCGGGTACTACGCGCAGACCTGCGGCCTTGGCATAGTGGTGCCCCTGGACAAAGGGCTGCCGCTTGAGGAACTTGAGATGTCCCTCACAAAGGCCAAGGCAGACATTCTGCTGTTCGACAAGGCCCACCTGGACCTGGTCGAAAGGCTCCAGGCAAACCCGGACTTTGCAGGAATGATCTTCGTGGCCATGGACGATCTGGAAGGCTTCCTTAACCTGCCTGCCATGCTGGAGGAAGGCAGGAACGCCCCCGCAGAGGAGATACAGGCCTACAAGGACCTGCCCGTAGACGGCAACGCTCTGGCCTTCATCCTTTTCACCTCCGGAACTTCCGGCCTGGCCAAGGCCGTAATGCTCACGCACTTCAACATCTGCCACAACATCTGGGCTGTGCTCTCCTCTGAGGACCTGCGCAGGGGCGATGTAAATATGGCCTTCCTGCCCTACCACCACACCTTCGGCTCCACCGGCCAGACCATGATGAGCTGCGCCGGCATGACCACTGTCTTCTGCGACGGGCTCAAGTACGTCCAGAAGAACATGGTGGAGTACAAGGTAAGCGTATTCATCTGCGTACCTCTTCTTATCGAGTCCATGTACAAGAAGATCATGGCGGAGGTAGAAAAGCAGGGCAAGACCAAAAAGCTGGAGACCGGTAAGAAGATCTCCAACCTGCTCCTTAAGCTTGGCATAGACAAGAGAAAGAAGCTCTTCTCCGAGATCCTGGATAAGCTCGGCGGCGGCCTGCGCTACATCATCAGCGGCGCTTCCCCGCTGGATCCTGTTGTTGCCAAGGGCTTTACGGACCTGGGCGTGCAGGTTGTGCAGGGCTACGGCATGACCGAAACCTCCCCCGTACTTGCCGGCGAGAACCCGGAGCACCTTAAGCCCGGAACCATAGGCCTGGCAATGCCTGGGGTCACCCTGATGGTGGAAGATCCTAACGAGGAAGGCATAGGAGAGCTTATAGCTCAGGGCCCCAACGTTATGCTCGGCTACTACGAAAACGAGGAGGCCACTCAGGAGATCATGGGCGACGGCTGGCTCCACACAGGAGACCTTGTGAGCCTGGACAAGGACGGCTTCATAACCATACGCGGCCGCAAGAAGAACGTCATCGTCCTTAAGAACGGCAAGAACATCTACCCGGAAGAGGTGGAGATACTCGTGGGCAACCTGCCTTACGTTCAGGAGTGCATGGTGTTCGGCGAAGCCCGTCACGACGACGGCGACATGAAGGACCTGATCCTTTCTGTAAAGATAGTATACGACGCGCAGCGCCTCAAGGAGACCCGCGGCGCCGAGACCAAGGAGCAGATAGAGGCTGCCGTAGCTGCAGACATAGAGGAAATAAACCAGAACCTGCCCGGCTACAAGCGCATCTACCGCCGCTACCTTACCGAAGTCCCCATGGAAAAGACCACCACAGGCAAAGTAAAGCGCTACAAACAGCGCATCTAAGCATCAGGGGGACGGTTCTTCCGATGCCAATGAAACGCCCGGGAAATATCAAGCGTGCATTTATCAAGGATGCACGCTTTTTCAGTGTCGGATATTGACATTATTTTACATTTAGCGTAAAATGTTCCATGTTATACGAGGTGAATAATATGCCCAGAACCGCCAGAATAAAAACCGAAACAGGGATATATCACACTATGATCAGAGGTATCAACCGCCAGATCATATTCGATGATGACACAGAAAAGAAAAAGTTTTTATCGATGGTCCGTCAATTCAAAATCGAACTTGATATCGAGATCTTTGCATATTGCATCATGAATAACCACGTTCATCTTTTGATAAGAGATAGCAAAGATGCTCTTGGATCCTTTTATAAAAAACTCAACACATCCTACGCAATCTATTACAACACAAAACACGAGCGATATGGTCACCTGTTTCAGGACAGATACAAAAGCGAAGCTGTAAAGGATGCCCGGCAGCTTCTCCAAACCGTGCGATACATACACATGAATCCCGTAAAAGCCTGTATCTGCAAAGATCCTGAATCTTATCCGTACAGCAGCTACAGCGAGTACACTTTTAATGATCCAAACGCGATCTGCGACCGCAGCTTTATCCTGGAGTTATTCGGCGGGCTCGACAGTTTTATGGCCTTTCATAATGAAGCCTCAGAGTTTACGTGTATGGATATTGACAATGTCACGATCCGTCTGAGCGACCGGGATGCAGAATCGATCGTTAACGAGCTATACCCAAATATACACAAGTCTGTCTTTCAAAATATAAGCCGCGAAGAGCGTGATAAAGTGATATTCACTTTGATAAAAAAACACCTGTCGTTCAAGCAAATAAGCCGATCGACAGGTATTGGTATTGATGTAATAAGAAAGCTTTCTGCCAAACAGAAGCGAGGCCCGGGCGTTTCTTCAGCATCGGAAGAACCGTCCCACTGATGCCTATTCTGTTATGCCGAGGCGTTTGTAGGCTTTTTCTTTGAGTTCCCTGAGCTTGATCTTGCCTGTGGGGCTCTTGGGAAGCGACCTCATCATGAGTATGAACTTCGGCACCTTGAAGGACGCAAGCTTCTTTGCCAGTTCGGCTTTGAGCACCTCCGGATCCAGTTCGCAGTCTTCCTTGAGGACCACGCAGAGGCAGGCCTCCTCGCCGTAGTGCTTGTCCGGAACACCGATAGCGCGGCATTCGTCCACCATAGGATTCTCCATGGCGGTATCCTCGATCTCTGCGGGGCTGATATTCTCTCCGCCGCGGATGATCAGGTCCTTAACGCGCCCGGTGAGCACCAGATATCCGTCCTCAGGCCTGAAGTAGCCCATGTCTCCGGTGTGCAGCCAGCCGTCCTTGTCTATGGCTTTGGCAGTTTCCTCCGGCATCTTGTAGTAGCCCTGCATCACCACGTAGCCGCGCACGCAGATCTCGCCGACCTCGCCTGCCGGAAGATCCTCTCCGGTCTTTATGTCCACGATCTTGCCCTCCAGGTAGTCCATCATGTGGCCGAGCGTAGTTGCCCTGACTTCCAGAGGATCGTCGATGTTTGCTGTCGTGAGGCCCGCTGTAGCCTCCGTCTGCCCAAGGCTGGAAAGCACCGTCATGCCGAACGCCTTTTCGACGGCCTCGAACTGAGGTGGCGGGCAGTAGCTTCCGCCTATGAAGCCGACCCTAAGGGACGAAACATCCCATCTCTTGAAGTCTGCCCTCTTCATCATTGCGAAGAACAACGTAGGTACGCAGCTGAGTATGGTAACGTGCCTGTCCTGGATAGCCGAGAGCAGGACCACAGTCTTTCTGGATGCAGGAAGCACCAGCGCAGCTCCCACGGAGCATGCTGCCACAACGTTTACGGAAAGGCTGAAGCAGTGGAAAGTAGGAAGCGCTGCAAGGAAAATATCGTCCTTGGTGGCGCCCAGATCCTTAGCCTGCATGCGTCCGCAGTTTGCCCTTGCGTACTGGCTGCCCATGACCATCTTGGGAAGGCTCGTAGTGCCGCTGGTAAAGAGTATCTGAGCGGTATCCTGGGGCTGTACGGCGGACTCCGCATACCTTAAAACATCTGTGGAGACAGGACGCACGTCCTTGAGCATCTTAAGTCCGAAGCTGTACTTCTGGCCTACGAAATAGCCCTTTTCCAGCTTTGGGCACATGTTGAGCAGGTTGTAGACCTCCTCCGGGAAGATAACGTCCTTGTAGCCGTCGCCCGCAAGCATCATCGTTGTATCGCTGCGGTCCACCAGAGGCGCAAGCTCGTCTGCCTTAAGAGAAGTGTTGTATATGACCGCGACAGCGCCTATCCTTGCCAGGGCATAGAACAGGATTATCATCATCGGCTCGGTTTCGCAGAGAATGCCTATGTGATCCCCGCGCTTTACGCCAAGCGCCAGCAGCCGCCTTGCTGTAAGGTCCACGGCCTTGTCCAGCTGGCTGTAGGTATAATCCTTTTCCCTTGTCATGATAGCGATACGGTCCGGATACTGCGCCGCGGTATTGCGCAGGAGCTTTCCTAATGTAAGATCGTCTATGAGCTGCATAATGCTACCCTCACGCTGCAAAGTGATATGTCCTGTTTTAGTATATCACAAATATTTCAAGTGCGTGATATTAAATTAGAATCGATTCTAATTTTTTTATTTTGAAACACCGGGCCTTAGGCGAATTCCCTCATCAGGAGGTCCTTCATGGGCACCAGCATGTCTATATCCCAGAGCAGCTGGAGTATGGTGTAGCGGTCCCTGAGCTCCTTGCAGTGCAGTATGCCCTCCTCCACGTAGTGCGGGCAGACGCCCACCTGGTCCGGACGCACCGGCGCGCCGAGGCCCTCCAGAACGGCCTCAATCTCCTCTGAGGCGGGCGCAGTCTTTGCGAGGGATAAGATATCGTCCCAGTGCTTTTCCGTGCTCTCAAGGCGTTTTAAGAGCCTTTCAGGGGCGTTCTTCTGCGCCTTCTCCTCCAGGGCTATCACCATGGGGGCCGCGCCGCGGTAGACTTTTTGCATCTCGGCCTTCCAGGCTGCAAATTCCTCGCTTTCGAGGTACGGGCCCTTTTCCGCCTTAGCCCTGGCAGCCGCCTTAAGAGCCTCAAAGTCCGGGCGCGGCATCTTAGCCAGCTCGTTGTAAAGGCGCAGCATGATGACGGTTCCGATGCCGACCTTGGTGCCGTGCAGTATGGCCGGTATGCCGTCGAACAGGAACTGCATCTCAAAGAAATGCGATATGTGATGCTCCGCGCCGGATGCCGGCCTGGAATTGCCTGCAAAATCCATGGCTATGCCGGAGAGCACCAGGCCCTCCGTGAGCGTGCGTATGTCGTCCTCGGAGCGCTCCGTGAGCTTGCGCGCTGCCTGCATGGTCTTGTCTATGGCGCTGCGCATTATGCCTTCTATGGTTGCGCAGTGGTACTCCCCGTTTACCAGGGCGGACAGCCGCCAGTCGGTAAGGCAGTTGTACTTGCCGAGTATGTCCCCCACGCCGGCGGAGAGCATCTTCATGGGAGCCTTGCTGAGTATGTCCAAGTCCCCCACCAGCGCTACCGGAGCGTGAGCCGGGAAGGTTATCTTAAGATGGTTCTGTATGAGTGGCGCCACGCCGCTTACGGCTCCATCCATGGAGGGCGCGGTCAGCACGAGTATAAAGTCCCTTCCTGTTATGTATGAGGCGTAGCGGCCCAGGTCGTTTATGGTGCCGGCGCCGACGGAGATGACCAGATCGCAGTCCTTGGGGAAGGCCATGCACACGCGGCCAAACGACAGCTCATCCGCCGGAAGGTCCCCCTCCTCCGGACTTTCGAGTATTATCTTTTCGAAGTTCTGGCCCGCTGCTGCAAGAACGCGGAAGACCTCCGCGCCGCAGGCCTCGTGGGTGTGAGTATCGCAGATTATGTAAGGCTTTTTGCTGCCCAGCTCCTTAAGAAGCCCCGGCAGCTTTTCAAGCGCGCCTTTTTCCACTATCATCCGGGAAAAACGGGTAGAGTGAGTCCTTCCGCACTCGCAGCCGAAAGACGCCCCGATCAGTTCATTAGTAGTGAATTCCCTAGCCACTTTTATATCCTCTGTTTAACAGTATACCACCCATTTTACCGTAGCGGACTGCAAATAATGCATTAATTCCGCCCAAAAGCCGGCAACTCTTGCCCTGTAGGAAGAGTCATCCATCTTCCCAAAGTGCTCAAGATAGATAATCTTACCATCACGCCTTGCTCCGATCACATCTGGAGACACAAGTTGCCCGCCCATCTTTACCATCTCATCATAATGATGGGGAATGCCGTAAAAGCTGAAGCGCTGCAGGATCGATGCCTCACTCTTCAGAGGTGAGTCCCTCCAGCCAGAGCCGGGCGTCCCGGATCGGGACATCCGCACTGAAAGAAGGATGCATGTTCGGCTCCACGGGCGAAAAGAAGTACTCTTCCGGCAGCATTCTGTAATACTTTGGCATCTCAGCGAAAACATCTGACATGTCGGTGGGCAGCAGCCCGGCAGAAAGCTTTTTCAGCAGCTCTATATTCTGCCCCTGCCTTTGCAGGTAGCTCTTCAGATAGGCCTTTCTTGCCAGCTTGCGCACCATGTCCTCCTTTTTCCCTATCCCATGGCGAACCATGACTGACTTTTTGTGATAGCACTGGACAAATCTTGTGTATTCACCCTGTTTCCATACCTGCAAACAGCCAGCCGGGAGGTGTTTGAGCTCTTTGTTGAAAATTTGCTGTTCTTTTTGAGCTGCGTTCAACAATTCTTCAATTTCAGTTTTCAAAATTCAACAAAACTGCATTTCATCTAATTTTGATCTTGCAGGTTGTTGATTCAACATGCTGCTTTTCTTAGTTTTATCAACAATTCTCACCGTTCTTACACGATCCCGCAATTATTGACACCAAACTGCAGGCAGCATTCCTGCTGTGACCGCAGCTGCCCCGCTGCCCGGGCGTGCGGGCGGCCCCGCTTAGAGCGCAACGTCCTGCCCCGCGCCGCCCTTGCACACGCTGATCTGCGTTTACCTGCGCCGCCTTTGTATACTGTGCACAGCGATACCCGGCTGGCGGCTGCGTGTTTCTTGCTTAATATCTATCGCAATCCGCCCTTTGTGTGTTATAATTAATTGTTTGTAAATCAAAGGCACAGACTATAGTTTTTTCAGGAGACTCACGAGTTTCCGGCCCCGGAGGAAATTATGACCGACAGAGTAAAAAGAATGCTCGACAGAGCAAAGAACACACCCATCCAGATCAATCTTGAAAAGCTCAGGATAGCTCTCGATACACTGGACGAGATGCGCAACCGTTCCAACTACGCGTACCGCAGCCAGCTCCAGGCTAACTACTACAACAGGATGCCTATCACCATCCCCGAAGACGATATACTGGCAGACACCGGATCTTCCACCTACAACGGCGTAGAGCTGGATTCCGAGATGGGCCGCTGGACCCAGCCGGAGATAGACCACCTCTTTGCCGAGACCGGAGACATGTACACCATCTCCGACGAGAACTACGCAAAGCTGGAGGAGTGGAAAGACCGCATAGATTTCGCTTTCAAAAACAACAGAGCTTCCGACTACCTGGCAGAGCTCACCTGGGACGATCCTCTCATGCAGAAGTTCATGAAGACCGGCGTCACCATGCCGATCTGGAAGGACAGAAACTCCGGCACCACTAACGCCATAGGCCAGACAGGCATAGGCGTAGGCCCCGGGTTCACCCTTGCATGCGTGGAGTTCGAGCGCGTTATAAACGAAGGCGCCCGCGCGCTCATCAACGAGGCCAAGGAGTGCCTCGCCAACGAGAAGTGCCTCCACTACAAGGACTACGAAAAGCACGAATACTGGACCAGCGTCATAAAGGTGTTCGAAGGCTTCATAAACTACGCAAACAGGCACGCAGACCTTGCAGAGCAGATGGCTGCAGAGTGCAAGGACGAAAAGCGCAAGGCAGAGCTGCTCAAGATGGCAGAAGTCTGCCGCAGAGTTCCGGAATACCCGGCAAGGACCTTCTACGAAGCAGTCCAGGCTTACTGGTTCACCCTGCTGTCCGTATGCTCCAACACCATGTCCGGCGGACGTCCGGACCAGTTCCTCTACCCCTTCTACAAGAGGGATAAGGAAGCCGGCATACTCACAGACGAGCAGGCCCTGGAGCTCCTGGAGCTCATAAAGGTGCACACCACCACCTTCCACACCGTACGCGGAGGCCTCGGCAGAGGACGCCACAGCGGAGACTCCCGCTGGATCAACTTCGTTATCGGCGGCTGCGACCCCAAGACAGGCAAGGACGCATGCAACGAGCTGACCATGCTCTTTATGCAGGCATCTCTTGAGTGCGGCGTTCCCCACCACACCATCACCCTGCGCGTCTCCAAGGACACCCCGATGGAATACATCCAGAAGGGCGTGGAGTGCGTTCGCAGCGGAATAGGAATGCCGGCGTTCATCTCCGAAGATTCCTACATCAACTTCTACAAGAACCTCGGTTTCTCCGACGAGATAGCAAGGTCCTTCTGCATCTGCGGATGCCTGGACGCTGTTATCCCCGGCTACGCAAGGACCATGGGCGTTCTGTTCTACAACGAGCCGCAGGTTCTGGACATCTTCCTGCACGGCGGCTACTGCAAGCTCTCCGGCGAGGAGATAGGCCCCAAGCCCGCTCCGCTCTCCAGCTACAAGACCTGGGAGGAGTTCAAGAACGCGTTCTACGACAACATGCAGTGGTTCACTAAGCTGGCTGCAGAGCGCTGCGTAAAGGACTCCCTGGCCAAGGCCATAGTTGCCGCAGAGCCTGTAAAGAGCCCGCTGATGCACGACGGCATCAGGTGCGCTACACCTATGCAGAGAAGGCGCTTTGAGCCCTTCGACTGCGCTATCACAGTAATGACAGTCGGCGGCATCAACGTGGCCAACTCCCTTACTGCTATCAGAAAGCTCGTATTCGACGACAAGAAATACACCCTGGAGCAGCTCGTTGCAGCCCTGGACGCGGACTGGGTAGGCTACGAGGACAT
>CADALS010000088.1 GCA_902788795.1 uncultured Eubacteriales bacterium
GCACCTCTTCCAGCTCCAGGGATACGAGCATTATTGCCTTGCCCTCGTCCCTTTCCTCTACCAGCTGGGCGTGGATGAATTCTATAGCGCCTACGTCCAGGCCTCTTGTGGGCTGGACAGCCATTACCAGTTCTTTGTTGCGGTCCAGCTCTCTGGCTATGATAGCCTTCTGCTGGTTTCCTCCGGACATGGACCTTGCGATGGTCTCGGAGCCCTGGCCGGAGCGCACATCGAACTTTTCTATGAGCTTGTCCGAATATTCCCTGACTGCCTGCCTGTTTATAAACCCGTGGGTCTGGAACTGAGGCTCCTTAAAACGTTGCAGCACCATGTTGTCTTCCAGCGAAAAGTCCAGTATAAGGCCGTGCTTGTGGCGGTCTTCGGGGATGTGGCTCATATTCTTTGAGCGCTCCTTGATGCTGGCCTTTGAGATGTCCTCTCCG
This sequence comes from uncultured Eubacteriales bacterium, assembly GCA_902788795.1. Classification (GTDB taxonomy): domain Bacteria; phylum Bacillota; class Clostridia; order Peptostreptococcales; family Anaerovoracaceae; genus RUG13409. The sequence continues at coordinate 444 of CADALS010000088.1, forward strand.
CAGAGCGTTACCTTGCCGCCGTTGATCTTGCCGAGGCCTGTTATAGCGCTTACGAGCTCTGTCTGGCCGTTGCCGTCTATACCTGCTATGCAGAGTATCTCTCCGGCGTGGACCTCGAAGCTTACGCCGTTTACAGCGTTCTTGTTCTTGTGGACCCTGGAGGGAGCTGTGAGGTTCTCCACCTTGAGCACAACTTCTCCGGGCTTGGCCGGGGTCTTGCTTACCTGAAGCTGCACCGGGCGGCCTACCATCATGTTGGAGAGCTCCTGAGCAGTGGTGTTCTTTGTCTCTATGGTGCCAATGCCCTTGCCCTTGCGCAATACCGTTACGCGGTCCGCGACTGCCATGATCTCGTTGAGTTTATGAGAAATAAAGAGGATGGATTTGCCCTCTTTGGCAAATTCCCTCATAGTTGCCATAAGTTCGTCTATCTCCTGCGGAGTAAGGACTGCTGTAGGCTCGTCGAAAATGAGTATATCGTTGTCCCTGTACAGCATCTTGAGTATCTCTACCCTCTGCTGCATGCCGACCGTGATATCCTCTACCTTAGCGTCCAGATCTACGTGGAGACCGTATTTTTCGGACAAAGCCTTTACCTTTGCCCTTGCCTGTTTCTTCTGCAGGAAGCCAAGCTTGGTGGTCTCAGCGCCCAGAATTATGTTGTCCAGGACGGTGAAAACTTCTACCAGCTTAAAGTGCTGATGCACCATTCCTATACCAAGAGCCGTAGCATCGTTGGGGTTTCTGATCTCTACCTTTTTGCCGTTGTAGTAGATCTCTCCCTTTTCCGGCTGGTAGAGGCCGAAAAGCACGCTCATGAGCGTGGATTTTCCGGCGCCGTTCTCCCCTAAAAGCGCGTGGATCTCGCCCTTCTTCAGCTGAAGGGTTATATCGTCGTTGGCCTTGATGCCGGGGAATTCCTTGGTGATGTGCAGCATTTCAATTACATAATTGCTGTTTTGATCCATGCTGAACCTGTCTTTCAGTTAACTTTGCGCGTTGTCCTTTAAAAAAGGGAAGAAAGCATTATGCTTTCTCCCCTCTGTCTGCATAACTTAAACTACTCGTAGAGAACTGTTACGTTGTCTGTGCTCTTCGGATATTCCGGAGCCTTGATGACTGCGTCGTCGATCTTGAGTGTGCCGTCGATAACAGCCTTGAGCTGCTTCTCGTACTCAGCAACGCTGTAGTTCTTCATGGACCAGGTTGCGGTCGGAAGTCCGGTAGCGTTCTCAGCTGCGCCCAGGGAAGTTCCCTTGCCGCCGATCTCTGCCCATGTTCCGTCGTAAGCCTTGCCGCAAGCCCAGGATGCAGCTGCGCCAATGCCCTTGAGAGCAGAGGTAACAACTGTCTTGGAATCGAAGCTCTGGTCTACGTCTACGCCGATTACCTTGCCGTCGTTAGCGGAAGCTGCTGCGGTGATGGAATCGAAGATGGATCCGCCGCAGGAGAAGATGATCTCAGTACCGTTGGTGTACCAGCCGTTAGCCATGGTCTGCAGTTCTGCAGAAGCCTGGAAGTTTGCGCCGTACTGCCATGTGTACTTAACTTCTACCTTCTTGCCCATTTCCTTTGCAGCATCGTTAGCGCCCTGTACGAAGCCCCAGCCGTATCTGCAGCAAGCATCATTGGTTCCGCCGCCGCCGCCCATGAATCCGAGCTTCTCGTAGCCTTCCTTAACTACTGCATAACCTGCAAAGTAGCCGCACTGCTCTTCCTTGAAAGCGATACCAGCAACGTTGTCTACTCCGAGTGGCCAGCCATCGATGAATACGAACTTAACGTTGGTGAATTCCTTAGCTGCCTTTTCGAGAGCTGCAGCCTGCAGGAAGCCTGCGCATACAACGACCTTAGCGCCGCCGTCAGCAGCAGCCTTCATTGCGTTGTAACGGTCGTCGTCTGTAGCTTCTGCGCCGTTAGCGGGCTGATAGTACTTGTAAGAGAGTCCGTTGTTGTAAGCATAGAGCTTAACGCCGTCGTAGGTTCCCTGGTTGAAGGACTTGTCCTTCAGCTGGCCTATGTCGGTAACGAATGCTACTTCGTACTTTCCGTCTGCAGAAGTCATGCTGTCTGCGATCTTGTCCGGATCAGTTTCCGGCTTTTCCGGCTTTACGGGGCCGGAGGGAGCAACGTTATTGTTGTTTCCGCTGTTGTTGTTTGCCGGTGTTGTTTTGCCTCCGCACGCTGCAAGTCCGATGACCATTACCAGCGCGAGGAGAATAGCAATTACTTTCTTCATAAATGTCCTCCTGTGAAGAAAAACTATAATTAGGCTTATGCCTTAATCATCTTATTGATTATACCACTATATAGTGAGTGTTAGCAACTGAAAACAAGTTTGCGGGACCGATTTCACAAAGCTGTAGACTAACGCTCCAGGGCCTTTACGGCCTTGACTATGCGGCTGGTGCCAAGGCGGTCTGCGCCGAGGTTTATGAAGTCCTCCGCGTCCTTAAGGTCCGCTATGCCGCCGGCTGCCTTTACCTTGACGTTGGGTCCTACATTGGCGCGCAGCAGGGCTACGTCTTCCCTTGTGGCGCCTCCGGTGGAGAAGCCCGTGGATGTCTTGATGTAGTCAGCCCCGGCTTCAGTTACTATCCTGCAGCAGCGCAGCTTTTCGTCCTCGGTAAGAAGGCAGGCCTCGATTATGACCTTGAGCAGCTTTCCTGCGCAGGCCTGCTTTATCAGCTTGATCTCGTCCAGGACGTAGGCGTCGTTTCCGGCTTTAAGAGCTCCGATATTGATGACCATGTCTATCTCGTCAGCGCCGTTGTTTACAGCATCGGCAGCCTCAAAAGCCTTGGCCCTTGCGGAGTTGTAGCCGTTTGGGAAGCCTATGACTGTGCAGATGGGGACCCTTCCCTGGGTGTATTCCTTAGCCTTTTTTACGTAGGCTGGTGGTATGCACACTGATGCGGTGCGGTATTTCATGCCGTCATCGCAGATGGCTTTGATATCGTCCCAGGTAGCGTCCACTTTAAGAAGGGTGTGGTCGCATTTTGCGAGTATTTCAGATATTTCCATGGTTTTGTCCTTTCTTTGCGGTGCAGTGCGGGCCGGGCGCTAATTACGCTCGGCGTAGGTGCCGCTTGCTACGTCATCTATTTTAAAGCCCAGGGGCATGATCTCCTCCAGCGCGTACTGGCGGTAGTCCTCCGGGGTCTTTGCGAGTATAACGGGAAAGCTTTTGCTGCAGAACTCCACCATTACCTGGCGGCAGACTCCGCAGGGGGCGCAGTAAGTCTCGGGGACTTCTCCGAAGCCTCCGGCTATGGCTATGGCTTCGAACTCCCTGCAGCCTTCGCTCACGGCCTTGGCAAAGGCGGTGCGCTCCGCGCAGATCGTGGGCGAATAAGAGCTGTTCTCTATGTTGCAGCCGGTGTAGATCTTGCCGTCCTTTCCGAGCAGGGCTGCTCCAACGGCGTGGCCGGAGAACGGGATGTAAGCCATTTTGCGCATATCAAGAGCGGTCTTTATGAGCTCTTTCTTTTTATCTTCTGTAAGTATGGTATCCATAAAAAAATCTCCTTGTCTGCAAGGAGATTATAACACAATTATTGCAAAACTGCATCTATACATGTATCAGGCGCTCTCTTCCCCGCAGAGGTCGGTCTCCATGAGACGCTTTACGTCATCCGCGGCATAGCCTTTGCTGAAAAGGTAGTAGAGCTTGGCTACGGCGGCTTCCGTGGTAAGGTCCCTGCCGCTTACCGCGCCGGCGTCCTTAAGAGCGCTGCTGGTCTCGTAGGCGCCAAGGGTGACGGTGCCCTGGGGGCACTGGGAGCAGACGGTTATAACTGTCCCGTTGGCGAGGGCTTTGCGCACCAGAGGAAGCAGCTCGCTTCCGCCCTGAGGTATGTTGCCTGCGCCGAAGGTCTCTATAACTATGCCTTTGAGCTTTTCGGTGAGGATCTGTTCAAAGAGGCTGAACTGTATGCCCGGGAAGACTTTTATGACGCCTATAGGGATCTCGTCCAGAAGCTGCAGGCGGAACGGGACTTCCTGCCTGCCACGCAGCAAGGTCTTATTGTAGCTTACCGTTATTCCGGCCTCCGCAAGGGGCGGATAGTTAGGCGAAACAAAGGCTATGAGCTCGTCCGCGGAGTACTTGGTGGCGCGGTTTCCGCGCAGCAGCTTGCCCCCGAAGAATATGCAGACCTCGCGGACGCGGCCTTCCGCTGCTATCAGCAGGGAATCTATGAGGTTGTCCCGGCCGTCGCTTCTGAGCTGGGAGAGCGGTATCTGGGAGCCGGTAAGTATGACCGGCTTGTCCAGCCCCTCCAGCATGAATGACAGCGCCGAGGCCGTGTAGGCCATGGTGTCCGTGCCGTGCAGTATTACGAAGCCGTCGAAAGCCTCATAGTTGTCCGCTATCAGCTGGCCTATGCGGTTCCAGTCAGATACCGTCATGTTGGAAGAATCCAGGAGCGGCTCGGTCTGGGTGAGCACCCACTGCGGCATTGGGGCCTGCTTAAGAAGGTCCATGGACAGCAGCCTTTCGCGGAAGAGCTCCCCGTTTGGAACGTAGCCCCTGCCTGAGGAGACCATGCTTATGGTGCCGCCTGTGTTGATTATAAGTATCTTAGCCATTTACATACCCTCTATCATGTAGTTGAGCCATTTGCCGGACTTAAAGCGCCTCAGCAGTATGAAGGTCTTTATTATGCCCTCCACCTGAGTGATGAGCACCACCGCGGCGATGGGCAGCTTCAGCAGCAGCGCCCCTATAAAGGCCAGAGGCACGCTGGTGGACCACATCACGATGATCTCCGTAAGGGCCGCAAAGCGGGTGTCTCCGCCGGCGCGCAGTATTCCGGATATCAGTATGCCGTTGCAGAGGTACACGGGGCAGAAGACTGCGTTTATGTAGAAGAGCTGCTGAGCTATGGTGTAACCCTCCGGGCTGAGGGAGAATATGCGTATTATGAAGCGGCTGAAGATGGCTATCATTACACCTGCGGCTACGCCGAAGACCGCGCCCAGCTTCAGGAGCTTTTTGGCCATGCCGAAGGCTTCGTCCTTTCGGCCCTCCCCTATCTTGGCGCCAACCAGTATCAGGGAGGCATCGCCGATGGAGAACATGCACATCAGGAAGAGGTTCATTACCGTCATGGCGGCGGAATAGGCTGCGTAAGGCACTGTGCCTATGTGGCCGTAGGCTGCGCTCATGGCGGAGTTTGCGCCGCTCCAGAGGGTCTCGTTGAGGGTGGTGAAAGTGGAGTTCTTGTAGACCCTGAGCGCGAAGGCTTTGTCGAAGGCCAGGAACTCCCGCGGGCTGCCCTTTATTGGGTTCTTTCTGAAGATCGCCAGGATTATCATGAGGGTGAATTCCAGCACTCTGGCAAGGACGGTGGCAAGGGCCGCGCCGCGGACCTCCATCCTTGGGAAGCCGAAGTTGCCGAAGATCAGCAGGTAGTTGAAGACCACGTCCGTAAAGAACGCGCCTATGGATATGTACATGGGGATGCGGGTCTGCTGGGTGGAGCGCAGAGCCGTTGAGAGCGGCTGGATGACCGCTATCAGCAGGAAGTTTACGGCTGCGGTCTTAAGGTACTGGGCCCCAAGCTCTACGGTGAGCGGGTCCGATGTGAACAGCGAGAGCACCTGCTTTGGGATGAAGGTGCCCAGGCAGAAGAATATGAGGCTCAGCGCAATGGTGTTGACCATGCAGAAGCCTGTTACTTTGCGTATGCTTTTGAGGTCCTGGGCGCCCCAGAACTGGGTAAGGAAGGTGGAGCAGCCGGTGCAGAACCCGAAGACCATCATCCACTGTATGCCGAACAGCTGGCCGCCCAGGTTGACTGCCGAGAGCGCCGTTTCGGACAGGCTGCTTACCATCATGTTGTCCAGCAGCGTAAGGGAGCTGCTGATCAGCCCCTGCAGCGCCACCGGCACAGCTATCATAGCTACTTTTCTGTAAAACTGTCTGTTATCCATTTATTTTCTGAAGCGAGGCGGAAACGAGGGACGGTTTGG
>CADALS010000089.1:0-2157 GCA_902788795.1 uncultured Eubacteriales bacterium
CCTCTACACCGAGGACGGCATACTTGCCACCGGAGCTGCCGAAGGCGTCGCCAAGACCAACATGGCCCAGCTTGCATTTGGAAGCGTAATGGGACAGAGCTTCGGAAGCGCGTTCGTTGCTGTCTGCCTTCTGTTCTTTGCCTTCTCCACCATACTCAGCTGGAACCTCTTCGGCAAAGTAAACATGCAGGACCTCTTCGGAAAGAAGTCCGTTACCATATACTCCATAATAGCCATAGCCTTCATCTTCCTGGGCTCCCTGCTCTCCAACGACCTTGTCTGGGAGCTTACGGACATGTTCAACCAGCTGATGGTAATACCTAACGTATTAGCCATGGTAGCCCTGGGCGCGCTGGTCGCAAAGGAAGCCAAACGAGGCGAAGAAGACTGGAAAAACAAGAAGAAATAAAGCAAAAAAAGAGCTCTTTAAATGAGCTCTTTTTTGATGTCGCTTTAAGCATTTTATTGACATTTTATTACAATTACATTAGAATAATAAATTGTAAAAAAATACAAAAAAGGAGATCAAATCGTTATGTATACTGTAACAGATCTTTTCGACCTTGAACACACCCTCGCAAAGGACTACCTCTCCAAGTTCAAATATCCCTGGGAGGCACTCAAGGGCATCAAAGAAATGATAATAGAGCTCGGCAAGACCCTGGACCCTGCTGAGTACGACCAGGTATCCGAAAACGTTTGGGTCCACAAGACAGCCAAAGTCTTCCCCTCTGCTTACCTTGGAGCTCCCTGCATCATAGGGCCCAACACAGAGGTAAGGCACTGCGCGTTCGTAAGAGGCTCCGCCCTTGTCGGCGCAGACTGCGTCGTAGGAAACTCCGTAGAGCTCAAGAACGTAATACTCTTCGACCACGTACAGACACCGCACTACAACTACGTCGGAGACTCCATCCTTGGCTACTACAGCCACATGGGAGCTGGCTCCATCACATCCAATGTTAAGTCCGACAAAAAGCTCGTAGTCGTTCACAACGGCACAGAGAACATAGAAACAGGTATCAAGAAGTTCGGCGCTATGCTGGGAGACTACGTAGAAGTCGGCTGCAACAGTGTCTGCAACCCCGGTACTGTTATCGGAAGGCACAGCAACATCTACCCCACTTCCTGCGTGCGCGGAGTGGTACCTGAAAACAGCATCTACAAGGATAACGGCGTTATCGTCGCAAAGCACGACTAAAGAAAGGCAAAACCATGGGTAAATATTTCGGAACAGACGGCTTCAGAGGAGAAGCAAACAAGGATCTTACTTACGAGCACGCCATTAAGATCGGCCGCTACCTTGGCTGGTACTACGGCCAGAGGCTTGGCCGCAAAGCCCGCATAGTTATAGGCAAGGACACCAGAAGATCCTCCTACATGTTCGAGTACGCTCTTTGCACCGGCCTTATGGCAAGCGGCGCAGATGCTTACATAATGCATGTTACCACCACCCCGTCCGTTGCTTACATTGCAAGGACAGATCAGTTCGACTGCGGTATCATGATCTCCGCGTCCCACAACCCGTACTACGACAACGGCATCAAGCTGATCAACGGCTACGGCGAGAAGATGGACGAAGAGACCATACTCAAGGTAGAAGATTACATAGATGGCAAGGTAGACATCCCTGTTGCCGGCAGGCACGAGATCGGCCGCACCGTGGACTACGTAGAGGGCCGCAACCGCTACATCGGCTACCTCATCTCCCTCTCCAAGTTCAGCTTCAAGAACATCAAGGTCGGCCTGGATGTTGCCAACGGCGCTTCCTGGACTATTGCCAAGGCTGTTTTCGATGCTCTGGGAGCCAGGACCTATATCATAAACAACAACCCGGACGGCTACAACATCAACACCGACTGCGGTTCCACCCACATAGAGCACCTGCAGAAGTTCGTTGTTGAAAACCGCCTGGATATAGGCTTTGCATTCGACGGCGACGCAGACCGCTGCATTTGCGTGGACGAAAAAGGCAATGTAGTTACCGGAGACCACATCATCTACCTCTGCGGCCTTTACATGAAGGAACGCGGCGAGCTGGACAACAACAAGGTAGTTACCACTGTAATGTCCAACTTCGGCCTCTACAAGGCTCTGGACAAGGTCGGCATAGAATACGACAAGACCAAGGTCGGAGACAAGTACGTTTACGAGAACATG
>CADALS010000089.1:2165-8506 GCA_902788795.1 uncultured Eubacteriales bacterium
TAGGCGGCGAGCAGAGCGGCCACGTTATATTCACCAAGTACGCTACCACCGGAGACGGAATACTCACCTCTCTTATGGTCATGGAAGCTATGCTTGCCAAGGAGAAGCCCATCAGCGAGCTTGCTGCTCCTGTAGTATTCTACCCGCAGGTGCTCAAGAACGTACGCGTTAAGAGCAAGCCGGACGCTCAGAACGATCCTGATGTCCAGGCTTCAGTAAAGGCTGTTGCAGACGCCCTTGGCGATACCGGACGCATCTTGGTGCGCGAGAGCGGCACAGAGCCTGTCATCCGCGTAATGGTAGAAGCCGGCACCAACGAGATCTGCGAAAAGTACGTAGACTCCGTCATCGACGTCATCAAGGCCAAGGGCCACATCGCCGGATAACAATTGGGGACGGTCCCGAATTGTCATTTTAGCAAAAACTGTTAAACACAAAAGGAGCTCCGATAAAGAGCTCCTTTTAGTTTTATGAATTTGGCACCAGAGAACCGTCCCCGAGTGCCGGCACCTGAGAACCGTCCCTCGTTTCTTACATCATGATCTCGCCGTCCTTGCTGAACTTGTTGAAGATCAGCAGAGTGATGACTGTGAAGAGTGTAAGTATAGTTGCCATAGCGCATGCCCTGCCGTCGGAACCCTTGGCCACCATTACATAAACTGCAATGTTGAGGGTCATGGTCCTGAATGTGTACAGCAGCAGCGAGGAGCTCAGCTCAGTGATCAGGGTCACCCAGCTCATTACAGCGCCGGAGAAGATACCGTTGAGCATCATCGGGATGGTGACCTTAATGAGTGTCTTGAGCTTTCCCGCACCCAGAGATTCAGATGCCTCGTCTATAGACATAGGTATCTGGCCCAGTATGGCAACGGAGCTTCTGATGGTATAAGGTATACGCCTTATGCACATAGAGATGATGAGTATCCATGCAGTGCCGACGAGCGGGAACTTAGGATTGTTGAACGCCAGTATAAGAGCGATACCGATTACAGCGCCAGGGATTATGTACGGGATCATGGACATGGTGTCTATGACCCTGTTGATGGCGTTGTTCCTCCTGACTACCAGATAGGAGATCAGTATAGCCATTATGATAATGAGTATCAGCGCGCCGCCGCATATCCTGATGGTGTTCCAGATGGAACTGCCCATGTTCTCGAATACGTACTTATAGCTGTCCAGCGAGAAGCCCGGCTTGAAAGCGTTTCCGTTGGAGGAAGTCTTCCTGAAGGAAAGGTAGATAAGATAGATCTGCGGGAAAATGGAGACTGCGACCACTCCGTAGCTGTAGATATGCATAAGGATGGATGGCAGAGTCTTTGCTTCCTTGCGCTCTATGTGGTGCATAGCGCTCATGGAGAAGGTCGTCTTCTTTGTGGCGTAGCTCTGTGCCAGGAACACGATAAGCGTTATGACTACCGCGATTATAGATACCGCGGAAGCAAAATTGTGATCAGTTCCGACCTCTCCCACATAGGAGGTGTAAATAATGACCGGGAAGGTCATGTAGCCCTCGCCTATCATCATAGGAGTTCCGAAGTCTGCAAGAGCCCTCATGAATACCATCAGAGCAGCAGCCAGTATGGAGGGCATGCAAAGAGGTATAACTACTGTAAAGAAGCGCTTAAGACCGGTCCTTCCCATGTTGGCCGAAGCCTCAAGAAGCGAGCTGTCTATATTCTTGATAGCACCGGAAACATACAGGAATACCAGCGGGTACAGCTTTGAAACAAGTACGAGCACTATTCCCTTGAAACCGTAGATACTGGGCATCGTAATGCCAAGCAAGCCCTCAAGGAACTTGGTGATGACACCCGAACGACCGAGCAAAAGGATCCATGAATAAGCGCCCAGGAACGGAGCTGACATGGAGCTGAGGATGATCAGCATCTGCAGTGTCTTTGCGCCGCGTATCCTGTAAACGTTGTAGAAGTACGCAAGAGGAATACCTATCAGCAGGGCGAAAAATGCGGATGCCACCGCGACCTTGAAGCTGTTTAGCAGCGTGCCGAAATAGTACGGCTGGCTGAAAAACTTCTGGAAGTGCATCAGAGAAAACTTTCCTGTTTCGGAGTCCACGAAGGACTGGATCAGGACCTTCAGCATAGGATAGAGCATGAACAGTATGTACAGCGCAAGCACTACTATGCTGGCGACTACCCAGAAGTCGAATTTTTTAAGTTTTCTGGTCATAGCCGTGCTCCTTTACTTAACGAGAGCCTTGCTTCCGTCTTTGGTGTAGATATTGATCTTTTCTGTCTTGATATCAAGCTTGAGCTTGGTGCCGTTCTGGATGATATCGTCTATCTTGGACTCCTGGATTATCTCCACCCTCTGGCCGTTGTCCAGATCGCAGAAATAATGGGTGTTGAGACCAAGGAAGGTGCTGTAAACAACAGTGGCGGAGATGCCCTTGGTGTTGTTCTGGTCTATTACGAACTCTTCGGGACGAATGGAGACTACTACCTCCTGGCCGTCCTCTACAAGCTCGGGGATCAGAGCTGCAACCGGGACTTTTTCGCCCTCGTCCGTAACGATGCCAACACCGGAAGCGTCTTTGTAGATCTTTGAGTTGATAACATTAGTTCTTCCGATAAATGTGGCAACAAAGAGGTTCTCCGGCCTCTGATAAAGAGCCTTAGGCGTTCCGATCTGCTGGATATCGCCCTTGTTCATGACTGCTATCCTGTCGGAGACTGCCATGGCTTCTTCCTGGTCGTGGGTTACATAAACAGTTGTTATGCCAAGACTGTTCTGTATCTCCTTGATAGCCTCTCTCATCTCCACCCTCAGCTTTGCGTCGAGGTTGGACAGAGGCTCGTCCATAAGGAGCACGTCCGGCTCTATAGCAAGAGCTCTTGCCAGAGCGACTCTCTGCTGCTGTCCGCCAGAAAGCTGTTCCGGCATGCGGTCGGCGTACTCGTCTATCTTCATGAGCTTAAGGAACTTATCTGTCTGAGCCTGGATCTGCTCCTTGCTCATCTTTCTGTTCTGAAGTCCGAAAGCTACGTTTTTTCTGACTGTAAGATGCGGGAATATTGCGTAGTTCTGGAACACCATGCCTATGTTCCGCTTAGACGGATCAAGGTCGTTGATGAGGCGGTCTCCGAAATAGAACTTTCCGCCTTCGATGGAGTTGAATCCAGCGATCATCCTGAGAAGAGTTGTCTTGCCGCAGCCGGATGGTCCCAGCAGGGTGAAGAATTCTCCGGGCTTAATGTCCAGCGAAAGATCATGTATGGCTGTGAATCCTTTGTAGATCTTAACAGCATGATCTATCTTAATGCCAACGTTCATAATTCTCTCCAATTCTGAAACAAAGGGGCGGTCCACCCGACCGGGCAGAGCCGCCCCTTGATAACAAGTTCTGACTAATATTTAGATCTACTTGGAAGCATTCTTAGCCCAAAGATCGTTCCACTTGTCGCAGATCTCTTTCTTGTGCTCTGCAAGTGCCTTGGTGTCAGCCTCGAGATACTTGATCTTGGAAAGGTCGACCATGAGATCGCTTGCACCCTGGACCTTATCGGTCTCGGTGGTTACAGGACGAGCACCGGACTGAGCGTATACGCTCTGTCCTTCGGGGCTTTCAAGGAAGTCCATGAAGAGCTTTGCGTTGTCAAGGTTCTTAGCGCCCTTGATGATAGCAGAAGCAAATCCTACAGAGGTTGTTCCCTCTTCCCAGTAAACGACTCTGCATCCGGGGAAGCAGTTCTCTTCGTTCATGATTACGAGCGGTTCGTAAGTAAGTCCGCAGACGTACTCACCCTTGTAGGTGTTCTTGAGAGGAGCGGAAGAGCTGTCCAGAAGCTTTACCTGCGGGATGAACTTAGCAATGTAGTCCCAAGCTTCCTGCTTGTCCCAGCCGCCGAAGTCGGTCAGCAGGCACTGCATCCAGTTCCATGCGGAAGAGGAGCTTGTCGGGTTAGCGATAGCGATCTTGCCCTTGAGTGCGGGATCCAGCAGGGATGCCCAGCCAGTGATCTTTACGCCAGCTGCAGCCTCGAGCTTCTCGTTAACGAGTATGCAGGGGATCTGAGCATCGTGGAAGGTGAGCTTTCCGGTGGTGTTCCTGTAGTCTGACATCATCTTGGCATCGTTAGCGCATACATAGCTCTCGAAATAATCTCCGAAAGCGCTGATGTCTGCGAACTGGAGTCCGCCGAACATAACGTCAGCCTGGGGATTTGCAGCCTCGGACTTGATTCTGTTCTTGAGCTCGCCTGCACCTGCGTAGGTGTACTGGACCTTGATCTTGGGGTACTTGGCGTTGAATGCCTTGATGGTAGCATCCAGCTGAGCGTCAGCAACTGTGGTGTACATGATGAGCTCGCCGGAGGGCTCTGCCGGTGCAGCGTTGTTGTTATTTCCGCTGTTGTTTGCAGGGGTTTTTCCGCCGCATGCGGCAAGGCCAAGTATCATAGCCATTACCATTACGATAGCTAATACTTTTTTCATAATAACCTCCTATGAAAAACAAATAATATAAAAACCCAGTCAGAAGGTTTTTACCTGATCGATAAAGCGCAGAGCAGCCTCTTTTGAAGGGATCCCTGCCCTGCCGCCGAAAGCGGTGCATTTTACAGCGGCAACAGCGCTTGCAAAACGTATGCACTCCTTAAGGCCCATACCATCCAGCCAGCCCGCAAGGAAAGCTCCGTGAAAGACATCGCCCGCGCCTGTAGTATCCACGGCCTTTACCTTAAAAGCCGGGAAATACTCCACGCGGCCGTCTATAACGGCCCTGCAGCCCTCGCTGCCTTTGGTACCTATTACCACCTTGGCGCCCCACTTTGCGCATTCGAGCAAGGCCTGGTCGTAGTCCTGGATGCCTGTTACCCTTACAGGGTAGCGGTAATTCATTATCAGTATGTCTGCCATTTTGGCAAGCTCCAGATTAAGACTATTATCATCTTTTAAATGACATCCATCAAGCGAAATGAGCACACCATGCTTTTTTGCTATGCGTGCGGCCTCCATGGCGTTCTCGTGGTGGGTGCCGTCCAGGTGGATAGCTTTGGAGGAGGCTATAACAGACTCCAGCTGCGCTGTCCATTTGATAGGCGGCTGCTCGTCCCTTTGAGGGAACTTGGTACGAGATCCGCTCTTTGGGTCCACCATAACGAAGGACTGCAGCCCGGTTATACCTTCTGTCTTTACGAGATTGGAGGTATCCACGCCGTCCATCTCGAAAAGCTTTCTGATATCTTCCGAGGCGCCGTCAAAGCCGGCAAGGCCTATGAAGGTGGTCTTTTTGCCCAGCCTGGATGCAGCTACCACGGCAGTTGCCGCGGCGCCGCCCCCCTGGGTCTGTATCTGCGATATATGGGTGGAGCCGTCTTCCGGGGGATAGTCATCTATGGTGCATATCCTGTCCAGGCAGCTGTACCCTACTCCTGTTATATCGTACATTATTTCTTCGAAAGCTCCAGTGCGTGAGCCTTGATATTTGCGGAAGTTATTCCGTACTCCTCAAGGAGCTCAGCGGAAAGTCCGGACTGGCCGAACCTGTCCATAACTGCAATATGATCGAACTTGATGCCGTTGGTGCCTACAAGGCCGTAAGCAACAGCCTCTCCGAGGCCGCCGTACATATTGGCTTCCTCGCAGACAAGTATGCGTCCGCCGCACTTTGCAGCGCCGGCCTTTATAGCTTCCATATCCAACGGCTTTATGGTGTGGATGTTTATAAGCATAGCATCCACGCCCTCTGCTTTAAGCTCGTCCACTGCGGAAACTGCAAGAGCAGTCATAACGCCTGTAGCAACTATGCAGACTGCGCTGCCGTCCCTTAAGATCTGAGCCTTTCCGAGCTCTATCTTGTCGTCAAGGGATGTTACGATAGGCATGGGCTCTCTGGATGTGCGCATGTAGCACGGGCCCTGGTGATCGTACATTACCTTGGCCATGAGCTTTGCCTGGTTGAAATCGCAGGGAGAAAGCACTGTAAGGTTAGGAAGAGCTCTCATTGCTGCAATGTCTTCTATGCACTGGTGAGTGCCGCCGTCTCCTGCCGGGGTTATACCGCAGTGGGAGCCGACTATCTTAACGTTGACATTGGAGTAGCAGACGGAGTTGCAGTCGGTTTCTCTTCCAACTCCGCCATCGAATAATCTGATCTATAGCTCACCCTATAAAACAACCTGGTGTACGCGAGGGCTGGTTGTGTGAAGAGGAGTAAAACTCCGATCACCAGTATTATTCGTTTCATTGTGGTTATCCACACTCTTGCCTACCCTGCCATATCTTCACGATATACTAGTCCCTTATATCCTTCCCTTCCGTCCCATCTTTCCACTTCAGGAAATCCTCAATAGCTTCCGCTCGCCCACATTCGTCAC
>CADALS010000090.1 GCA_902788795.1 uncultured Eubacteriales bacterium
TATTATAGCTATTTTATTTATATTCGGATCGCTGCTGATGCTGCGCGCATGGCCGAAGTCGGGATTTGTGCGCTGGCTCATAGCCGTTTCTTTTGTTACGGCTGTGGTATTTCTTGCGATAGTTTCAAGGCAGCCGGGGGAGACCGCAAGGCTCAACATGGAGCCTTTCTTTGCGCTTAAGCGCGCCATAGTGATCAATACCGGCGGAAGCTTCCCTTGGGTAACAGTAAAGAGCAAAATACTTCTTATGGATATCATACTGAACGTGCTGCTTTTTGTTCCGTTCGGGTTTATTATCCCTTGTCTTTCAAAGAAGCTTGCGCACTGGTGGGCAGCCATTCCTCTTGGCCTGCTGTTCAGCATGTGCATAGAGTTCACCCAGTATTCGGCAAAGCTTGGCACTGCTGATGTTGACGATGTCATAAACAACACGCTTGGCGCGGCTATAGGGTGGCTGCTTTATCTCGCATTCCTGAAAAAGGTCAGATGGAGCAAGCCTAAAAGGAAAAGAAAGAAGAAAAGCGCATAAAAAACAGCGTTTCAGGCTTTCATATCCTCTGATTTCCATTGACATTAAATGTAATTTTCTGTATTATTTTTACTGTTAATGATTTAGTTTAAAATCTATCTTTTAATATTCAAGGAGAACAAAAATGAGAGTTATAATTCAGGACGATTACAACAAGATGTGCAAGTGGGCTGCTAATTACATAGCTGGCAAGATCAAGGCACACAAGGAAGACAGACCCTTTATACTTGGCCTTCCCACAGGCTCCTCCCCGATAGGAGTTTACAAGGAGCTCGCAAGGATGAACCAGGCAGGAGAGCTTTCTTTTGCTAACGTGGTAACATTCAACATGGACGAATACCTTGGACTGCCCCACGAACACGACCAGAGCTACTGGTACTTTATGCACGACAATTTCTTCGATCACCTCGTGGACATGAAGCCGGAGAACATCAACATCCTCAACGGAATGACAGACGATCCGGAAGGCGAATGCGCACGCTACGAGGCTAAGATCGCAAGCTACGGCGGAATAGATCTGTTCATGGGCGGCATTGGCGTGGACGGCCACATTGCTTTCAACGAGCCTTACACCTCCCTTGCTTCCAGGACCGGCGTCCGCAACCTTACCACCGACACACGCATAGTTAACAGCCGTTTCTTCGGCGGAGATCCGGAAAAGGTTCCTGCTCAGGCTCTGTCCGTAGGCGTTGGCACAGTTACTGATTCCAAGGAAGTCCTGATCCTTATCAGCGGCCACAACAAGGCAAGAGCTCTTGCTGCTACCGTTGAGGGCGGCGTAAGCCACAAGTGGACCTGCAGCGCTCTGCAGATGCACAACGGAGCAATAATCGCATGCGACGAAGAAGCCTGCGGCGAGCTCACCGTTGACACCTACAAGTACTTCCTGGACATTGAAAGGAAGGAAAGGCTGTAAAGCATTTCTTTGGGCATGCGCTGCGTGGCGTTTTGCTGATCATTAAAAGCCTCTGCCTTGAGCGGAGGCTTTTTTGTGCCTGGGACTGCAGTATGATTGACCATTCCGTTATTAATTTGTATAATAGTTACAATAAATCTCAAGGGAGTATATATGTATAATTTTTCTGAAATAACCAGCTTTCCTTTCCTGCTTAGACCTTCTTTCAAGGACTATATCTGGGGCGGGGAAAGGCTCAGAACTGTATTCGGCAAGAAGACAGAGATCAGCCCTCTGGCGGAGAGCTGGGAATGCTCTACTCACCCGGACGGCCCGTCTTACGCGGCATCCGGAGCGTTTGATGGGCAGGCTCTTGCTGAGATATTAAAGGCTCACCCCGAGTTCTTAGGAAGCAGGTCGCTGGCCCTTACAGGCGGCAAGCCGGAGCTCCCGATACTGGTAAAGCTCATAGACGCTAAGCGGGATCTTTCCGTTCAGGTACACCCGGACGATGCCTACGCTCTTTCCAAAGAGGGGCAGCCCGGAAAGACCGAAATGTGGTACGTTCTGGACGCAGAGCCTGGCAGCAGCCTTGTGTGCGGCCTTGCTGAAAAAGCTGGAAAAGAAGAGTTTAAAAAGGCGGCGCTGGACGGCTCCGTAATGCAGATACTTCGCAAAGTTCCTGTAAAAAAGGGTGATGTGTTCTTTATAAGCCCCGGTACCGTGCATGCAATAGGCGCGGGCGTTCTTGTGGCTGAGATACAGCAGAGCAGCAATCTAACCTACAGGCTCTACGATTACGGAAGGCTCGGTGCGGACGGAAAGCCCCGCCAGCTGCACCTGGACAAGGCTATGGACGTTGCAGACCTTACGCCGCATCCTGTAGATACCAGAATGTCCTGCAAGTACTTTACTGTTAAGGAACTGGACCTTGCAGAGCATGGTTCATGGATCCTTATGAAGGCAGACGCTCAGAGCTTCCATGCACTGCTCTGCACAGAAGGCAGCGCAGAGATATCGGTCCCCGGCGGCAGGGATGCTGCAAAGCTTGCGGTCTCCAAGGGAGACTGCGTGTTCGTTCCCGCCTGCGGAGAGGATCTGGAACTAAAGGGAAGTGCCTTCCTTTTGGACATATGCTGCTGAGAGTAAACAAGGGCTGGCTTTGCCGGCCCTTATATGATTGAATTTACAGCGTATATAATGTATAATATATTGATTATGTTATAGTTTGCCTGCTGTGGAACGGAGCGCAACTTTGAACGAATTAGTCAGCGTGATAATGCCATGCTATAACGATTCAAAATACCTAAAAGAAGCAGTGGATTCAGTGCTCGGCCAGAGCTATCCCAATGTGGAGCTCATCATCATAGACGATGGGTCGGACGATGCAGCCACTCTTGCGGATCTGAAGGAGCTTGCAAAGAAGGATAACGTCCGTGTTCTGTTTGCAGATCACGGCGGGCCTTCTGCTGCAAGAAATTTTGGCATTGCGCAGGCAAGCGGAACGTACATCCTGCCCGTGGATTCGGACGATAAGATAGCTCCAGATTACATAGCAAAGGCGGTGCCTGTGCTGCAGTCGGACGATAACATAGGCATAGTTTACTGCCGCGCGGAGCTTTTCGGAGAGCGCAGCGGGCCTTGGGATCTTGGGGATTTCTCCATGGCCCAGATGCTTGTAAGGAACCAGATCTTCGTTTCTGCGCTGTTCAGAAAAGCAGACTGGCAGGCAGTAGGAGGCTTTGCGGAGCAGTATAAGTCCGGAATAGAAGACTACGATTTCTGGCTTTCCATACTGGAGCTTGGACGCAGCGTAGTGCGCCTGGAAGAGGTCCTGTTTTTCTATCGCATAAAGCCGGTATCAAGGACCACAAAACTAACGGACGACCAAAGCCAGGCAGAGCAGATGACCAAAGAGATATACTCAAGGCACAAAGCTCTGTACGAAAAGCATTCGGCTGAATATATAGAAGCTCTCAGGCAGGAGATATCCCGCCTTGAAGCCGAAAACAACGCTCTGAGAAAGAGCCTGAGCTTTATCAGCAAGCTCAACAAGAACCCCATTATCCACAAGCTGAGCGTCTGGATAAAGGGCAAAATGTAGAGGACAGATATGAGATTATTTGCTTTTTACCTGCCGCAGTTCCATCAGATACCTGAAAACGACGAGTGGTGGGGAAAGGGTTTTACAGAGTGGACTAACGTAAAGAAGGCGCAGCCCCTGTTCAAAGGGCATGTGCAGCCGCTGCATCCGTTGAACGGCAACTACTACGATCTTCTGGACAGGAAGACAGTGGAGTGGCAGACGGAGCTCATGCACAAATACCATGTGGACGGGCTCATCTACTACCACTACTATTTCAGTGGCAAAATGCTGCTGGAAAAGCCGGCGGAAAACCTTCTTAAAAATACAGATATAGACCAGCCTTTCTTCTTCTGCTGGGCCAACCACGACTGGAACAGGTCCTGGCAGGGCTCCAGGGAACTGCTGCAAAAGCAGACCTACGGCGGAAAAGAGGATTGGGAGGCTCACTTCAGGTACCTGCTGCCGTTCTTTAAGGACAGCAGATACGAAAAGAAGGACGGCTGCCCGCTGCTTATGATATTCGACTCCGGATTTGCGGAAAAGGACGAGATGTTTGCGTATCTGGACCAGCGCGCAAAGCAGGAGGGCTTCGGCGGCCTTTGCGTGATCGAGACCTTCAACGGACCGGACTTTCCTAACGGTTTCGACAGCTTCAGAGCGCAGAAGTCTGCGCAGACCCAGTACCTTTTCCTAAGGGAGCCGACGATCTCCAGAGGCATCTACTGGACCACGCTCAAGAATCTTCCGCTCAGGATAATAACTCATATCAAGGCGCGCAAGGATCCTTCGGTCTTCCACGTACTTAAGGGCAGCGATCTTGTAGCCCAGGAGATCAAAAAGGAGCCAGTCGCGGAGGATGTGATCCACGGCGTGCACTTTGGCTTTGATAATACATCCAGGCACGGAAGGCGCGGCTTTGTAATAACTCCGCCATCCAGGCAGAGCTTCGAAAAGCTTATGGACCACCTCAAAGGGGAGCGCTACGTGTTCCTTAACGCCTGGAACGAGTGGGCAGAGGCCATGACTGTAGAACCCACGGAAGAATACGGCTATTCTTTCCTTGAATGGATAAAAGACTGGCGGGAGAAAAACAATGTTTGACAGCGTAAAAAGCTTCCTCTGGCGCAGAAAACGCATACGCCAGTGGCGCGAAATGAATCCTAACAACACAACAGTCCCAGTCAACGGTTTCTCTTTTGACGCTGTGGAAGTAGGCAATTACACCTACGGGGATCTTACGGTCATAAACTTTAACAAGGGCGAAAAGCTCAGGATAGGGCATTTCTGCTCCATAGCATCCGGTGTAGTATTCGTGCTCAACGGAGATCACCCGACAGACATGGTATCCAGCTTCCCGTTCAGGATAAAGTGCCTTGGGCAGGATGTTGCGGAGGCCAGTTCCAAAGGGGATATAAACATCGGAGACGATGTCTGGATAGGCCAGAACGCCGTTATCCTGTCCGGTGTAACAGTCGGCCAGGGCGCTGTCATAGCCGCCGGCAGCGTAGTCTCCAAAGATGTGCCGCCCTACGGCATAGTAGGCGGGGTCCCCGCAAAGCTCATAAAGTACCGTTTCTCGGAGCCGGTCATAAGCGAGCTCATGAAGATAGACTACAGCCGCCTTACCAAGGAAAAAGTGGAGAGCTGCCTGGCAGAACTTTACACTAAAGTTACAGAAGAAAACGTAAAGGAGATAGTCGGAAGACTAGCAGAATGAGATGAAGATAATGCCGAACCGCATGGATCGCGGATTCTATATGTATCAGCAGGAGTTTGAGGACAAAGCACTTCAAGTGCTCCGCTCCGGTTGGTATGTCCTTGGAAATGAAGTCAGCTCCTTTGAAAAAGAGTTTGCAGACTATACGGGTGCAAAATACTGCGTGGGTCTTGCATCTGGGCTAGATGCGCTTTGGATAGCAGTCCGCCTCCTTAAGATAGGCGTTGGGGACGAGGTAATAGTACAGGGAAATACCTATATCGCTTCTGTAATGGGTATAACCATGAATGGCGCAACTCCTGTGTTCTGCGAACCGGACGCGCATTTTGGCATGGATCCGGAAAAGATAGAGCAGCTTATAACCGATAAGACCAAGGCCGTTCTTGTAACACATCTTTACGGAATGGCATCCAGGATGGACGAGATAGTAGCCATCTGCAGAAAGCACGGACTTAAGCTTATAGAGGACTGTGCGCAGTCTCACGGAGCTTGCTTTAAAGGACAGATGACAGGCACCTTCGGAGATGTAGGCTGCTTCTCCTTTTACCCGTCTAAAAACCTGGGCGCATTCGGAGACGGCGGTGCTGTAGTCGTTAACGATAAAGAGCTAACTCCAGGCTGGACGAGCTCCAGGCCGGACTGCTGAGAGTACGGCTGAGCCATATAGCTGAGCTGACTGAGGAAAAAAGAAAGATAGCAGCCCGCTATAACAAAGAACTGGACAACCCAATGATAAAACTGCCGGAGCTTGCTCCAGGTGCAGACTGCGTATGGCATCAGTATGTTATCCGCTGCGAAGAAAGGGACAGGCTTATCGATTATCTGAACAGCAAAGAGATCGGTACCATAATCCACTATCCTATCCCGCCGCATCTTGCTGAGGCTTACAGATATCTGGGACACAAAAAGGGAGACTATCCAATAACCGAACATCTTGCTGATACGGTCCTGTCCATTCCTATGTACAATGGCATGACCGACGAAGAGCAGTCATACGTTATAGAATCAATAAACAACTTCAGGTAGGAGACCGATATGTCTTTGAAAGAAAAGTGCCCCATACTGCATTTTGCCGATCTTGGCGACGAGCGCGGAAAACTTGTGGTAATAGAGGGAGCTCAGGCTATACCATTCGAGATCAAAAGAGTTTTTTATATTTACGGATCGGATCCTACTGTAGTACGCGGACAGCACGCCAACAGGGAGTCTGAGTTCGTTCTTATTAACGTAGCCGGGACCAGCAATGTCCGCATAACAGATGGCACCGAGGAAATAACAGTTGAGCTCAATAAGCCGATGATGGGTGTATATATCCCCAGGATGATATGGAAGGACATGTACGATTTCAGCTCCGATTCTGTGCTCCTGGTGCTTGCTTCCACTCATTACGACGGCAAGGAATATATACGCGATTACGACGACTACATCCGCGAGGTAAGCCGTCCGAGACCGCTTGTTTCTCTGTGCATTCCAACTAACGGCGTTCCTGAGTGGGTATTCCCTGTGCTGGACAGTATCTACAAGCAGAGTGCGGACAACAGCCTCTTTGAAGTAGTAGTTACTGATAACGGTAATAACGAAGAATTCAAAACTAAGATCAGGGAATATGCCAAGGGTCACGACAACCTTGTATACGCAGAGACAAAGGCCCAGATGTTCCTGAACGAGATCGAGTCCTATAAAAGAGCCCGCGGAAAACTTCTTAAGTTTGTGAATCACAGAACGCTGCTGCTGGATGGGGCTTTAGAAAGGTTCATAGAGTTCGAGAAAGCCAACGAAGCAGAAAAGCCAATTGTTTACTTCAGCAACGGAATGATAGAAGAGCTGGATAAGAAGGCTTACACTTACGATTCGTTCGATGGCTTCGTGGACGGACTGTCGTACTGGTCTTCGTGGTCTACCGGCATGACTATATGGAAGTCGGATCTTGAGCGTCTTCCTGAAGATGTAAAAGACTTTAACGAGCTCTTTCCGCATACGACAGCGCTGTTCGGAGAGAGGACCCGCGGCAAGTACATCATAGATAATACCGTTGTATTTGATGAAATGCCTTCCGGGAAAAAGCCAAAGGGCAGCTACGATCTGTTCCACGCCTTTGGTGTAGAGTATCCTGGAATCATAAGCTCGCTTTACAGAGACGGAGATATCTCTGCAAAAACTTGCAAGAGTGTTTTAGACAGGGATCTGGACTTTGTAGCAAGCCTTTATTACAATTACGTGATCAAAAAAGAATACTGTTCTTACTCACTTGATGGATTTGATGATATGTGCGGCGTATATTTCACGAAAAGCGATATAAGAAAGAAGCTGCGCAGAAAAGTATTAAAAAGGTTCAGATAGGCAGGGTGCATTATGGTAAAAGAGAATAAGTATTTTATCCTTGACGAACCGGTGAACCACGGTCCGCGGTATGCAATCAGATGCGTCAGAGATGCTTTTGCCGCGCTCTTGTGCAAATTGCGCATGTCTGCGATCTCTGTAAAACACGATAACAAAAAGTACAATGTAGCTATCTGCGCTATCTTCAAAAACGAAGGCCCGTACCTCAGAGAATGGATAGAATTCAACCACATCGTTGGTGTTGAACATTTTTACATGTACAACAACAACTCTGAAGACGATTATCTGTCCATTCTGGAGCCGTACATTGCATCCGGCCTTGTTACTTTGGTGGACTGGCCGCACAACCAGAAGCAGATGGAAAGCTATATGGACTGCATAGAGCGCTTCGCATTTGAGACCAAATGGCTTGGATTCATAGATATAGACGAATTCATAGTTCCTAAATCTACGGATAATATCTACGATTTCCTTAAGCCTTTCGAGAAGAACCGCGGATCAGTAGACATCTATTGGAGACTGTACGGTTCTTCCGGCCTCGTAGACAGAGATCTGGATTCTCTTGTAGTTGAGGACTTTACGGTCTGCTGGCCTAAGTACTGCGATATAGGAAAGTGCTTCTATAACACAGCTTTCGGCTTCGATCCTGCATCTCCGCATACAAGGCAGCTGCACCACAGGTTCTGGTCTAACTGGAATGGCAAGGATCTTCCGCCGGTCAATCTTTTTGATAAGGTCTGTGTCGGAAGCAGGAACGTTGCAACGCAGGCGGATTTCCCGATCCAGATCAATCATTACTTTACAAAATCATTAAAGGAATATGCCATGAAAAGGTCAAAGGGAGATGTGTATTTCAGCGTCAATCCCCACGACGAGGAATATTTCTATGAGCACGAGATGAAATGCACTGCTGCAGACTACAGTGCATATAAATACCTTATAAAGCTTAAAACAGCACTAAAATATGAGCGATAACGCTAACGGCAAAATAGTTTCGGGAATGATATGGAGATTCGGAGAGAAGATCACCGCTCAGGGTGTGTCTTTTATCGTATCTCTGGTTCTGGCGCGTATACTTACGCCAGAGGATTACGGCATAATAGGCATAGTAAGCATTTTTATAGCCATAGCTGAAGTTTTTGTGACCAGCGGCTTTGGAACAGCTCTGATCCAGAAAAAAGATGCCACAGAGCTGGATTTCTCCACGCTTTGCTGGTTCAATGTGGCGTTTTCGGTAATTTTATATGCCATTATTATTGTGGGATCTCCGCTGATCTCGGCCTTTTATGAAATGCCGGAACTCACACCTGTTCTCCGAGTTTTTGCTATAAGGATCCCTATAAACGCGTTCAACTCCATCCAAAATGCTTATGTATCCAGGAACATGGACTTCAAGAAGTTCTTCTTCTCCACCATCATAGGCACCATAATATCCGCCTTTGTAGGCATTTATATGGCTACTCACGGTTACGGCGTTTGGGCACTTATAGCGCAGATCCTCACAAATACAGTAATAGACACTACGGTGCTTTTTATTACTATCAAGTGGAAGCCAAAGTTCATCTTTTCATTAGATGCTGCAAAACCGCTCATTAAATACGGGTGGAAGATATTAGCGACTGATCTGATAGGCACCATTTTTAATCAGATCAACGCCTTTGTCATCGGAAAAAAGTATACAACAGCGGACCTTGCATACTACACCAAAGGAAAAACATTCCCGGATATAATCAATAACAACGTCAGTTCTACTCTGGCTGCAGTATTGTTCCCGGCCATGTCTTTGAGCTCCGGCATAGAAGAGATCAAATCTATCAGACGTAAAAGCCTTAAGATGATGGAATACATCATATTCCCGCTCATGTTCGGCATGATAACCGTAGCAGACAAAATGATCATAGTCCTTATAAAGGAAAAATGGCTGCCGGCTGTTCCGTATGTAAGGATATCCGCGCTGGCTGCAGCTGTGGGTATACTTGGTACTACGCTGATCCAGGAGACAAAAGCTATCGGCAGAAGCGATATGACTTTAAAGATAGAGCTTCTTAAGAAGCCAATAATGCTTGCATTGCTGCTTGTGGCTATGCGCTACGGGGTAAAGGCTATAGCAATGACGCTTATCATCAACGAATTCGTGGCCTTTGCATTCAATGTTTATCCTGTCAGAAAATTCATAGGATTCGACTTTAAGCTGCACTTAATGGATGCTTTCAGTTCCCTGTGGATGGCGCTAGTTATGAGTGCAATAGTATACGCGATCGGAAAGATCATAACCAACAATGTAGTAGCTCTGGTGGTCCAAGTGCTGACCGGCGCTGCAGTATATATCGCGCTTTCCGTTATCACAAAGCATGAATCTTTCCTGTATCTGATACAGTTCATAAAGTCCAAACTTCACAGGGGGCAGGCATGAAACAACTGATAAAAAAGATAGTATACAGCATTCCTGTGCTTAGGCGCCTTTGGGAGGACCGCTACAAGAGGCAGGAAAAGAGGCTGCTGGATAAGCGGATAAAGGTCTTTAAGGAGCGCGGAATAGAGACCATCCAGATGGTAGAAAGCACCCTGTCGAAGTCTGGACTTGAGTATTTTGCAACATGCGGTACGCTTCTTGGACTGATTAGAGAAAACCGCTTGCTCAGAAATGACTACGACATGGACTATGGTGTGCTTATCCGGGACGATAAGACCTGGAGCCTGCTTGAAGACACTCTTAAGGGTATAGGTTTCAGTAAGATAAGGTGTTTTACCCTTAACGATAAAGTAACAGAGCAGTCCTATGCTAACGACAAGGGTATGACTATAGATTTCTTCGGGCATTTTATAGAAGACGGAGAGCTGTGCTTCTACTCTTTTGATAAGATCGAGGGAGAACAGTATCCGGCGGAAGACCACTGGTCTGCATATATACTAAGGAACGGCAAGTACTGCGGTGTTAAAAAGATCGAAACTGAGATCGGAACAGTAACCGTGCCTGTGAATGCAGAGGAGTATCTTACATACAATTACAACGACAATTGGATGATCCCGGATCCCAACTTTAAAGCCAATACTGGTAAGGGATGCAGCCTGATCAAGGACACATATGGTATCATACATACGTATGAATAGCATTGACATATAACATGGAGGACAGTTTATGAATATCGCAGTAATAATCGCCGGCGGATCCGGACACAGGATGGGGCAGGACATACCTAAGCAGTTTATCAATGTCTACGACAAACCTGTTATTATTTATACGCTCGAAGGTTTCCAGAAGCATCCGCAGATAGACGCGATCGAAGTGGTCTGCCTGGATGGCTGGCATGATGTTCTCAGAGCTTATGCTAAACAGTTTGGTATAGATAAGCTCAAGTGGATAGTTTCCGGCGGCAGTACAGGCCAGGAATCTATAAGGAATGGTATCTACAACCTGGAAGGAAAGTGTTCGGACGATGATATCATCATTATCCACGATGGCATAAGGCCGCTGGTGGATGAAACTGTACTTACCGATGTTATCATCAAGGCTCAGAAGTACGGCAATGCGGTAACCTCCCTGCCTTATAATGAGCAGATCTTTGTTATAGATGATGAGATAAGCACAGTAAAGTATATACCTCGCGAAACTCTGCGCCGTGTTTCTACGCCTCAGGCCTATACTTTCGGAAAGCTTGACTGGGCTTATCATGAAGCGTTCGAAAAGGAGATAGGGATATACGGATCTTCCTATACCAATACCATGATGGTAGAGCTCGGCGAGAGGCTGTACTTTGCCGCAGGCTCCGATAAGAACATCAAACTTACGACTAAAGATGATCTGGAGCTGTTCAAAGCTTATCTCAAGTCGGACAAGGATAACTGGCTCAAGTAAGGAGAGGCAATGGACCTTTATAAAAACGCACTGTACCTTGAGGATCTGAAAAGTACTGCAGGATCGGACCTTCCCTGGGAAAAACTCAAAGGGAAAAGTATCCTTATTTCCGGAGCTACCGGACTTGTTGGGTCTTTTCTTACAGATGTCATTATGACAAAAAACGAAGAGGGGCTTGGCTGCACAGTATATGTTCTTACCAGAAACACCGAAAAAGCAGCTGCCAGGTTTTCTGCATGGCAAGGCTCTGACCTTCTGAAAATGGTCAGAGGAGATGTCTGCGCTTCGATAACGATAGAAGGGCAGCCCAAGGTGGATTACGTGCTCCATATGGCATCCAATACCCATCCTATGCAGTATTCCACAGATCCTATCGGAACCATAACGACCAATATTACCGGTCTCATCAATTTGCTGGAATTTGCGCATGCACACGGGGCTGAAAGGTTTGCGTTCACCTCTTCCAATGAGATCTACGGGGAAAACAGAGGTGATACAGAGCTGTTTGATGAGAAATACTGCGGATATATAGATTGCAACACTATGCGCGCAGGCTATCCGGAGAGCAAGCGTTGCGGCGAAGCTCTCT
>CADALS010000091.1 GCA_902788795.1 uncultured Eubacteriales bacterium
GCGGGCCTCTGAACAGCTCGAAGTGCACTTTCTGATCCAGAAGGTCCATGCTTGCCTGGATGTAGTCGTGGATGCTGTCTATGCTCCTTACGTAGCCGTCGAAGTTGTAGAAGCCTATCTCCGGAGCCGGGATCTCCTGGTGCAGAAGGTCAACAAGGTCCAGATGGGGGAAGCTGGAGAACTGCTCGGTTATCTCCATAAGAGCATCTCTGTTGATGACCATGCAGTTGAGCGGCATATCGTTGTCTTCAGCGGTCTTGTAGTAAGCAAATGTAACTGTGCGTCCGCTTGCTATGTGCTCTTCTATCATGGGACGGTAGTCCATGTTGTAGACCTTGCTTGCGGAAACGATCAGCGCGTACTTTTCGTGGCCGCGGCGCTGGATATAACGCTTGTTCTCCAGGATATCGGAGAGCATTATCTCCTCGCTGGTGTTGTGTCCGCCGTAAACGGTGCCTGGCAGTATAAACAGTCCGCCTATCTTGCGGTCCAGATCCCACTCTCTGCCGCTTCCTACGTGGTCTATAAGGGACCTGTAAGCGGACGGCATTATGAGTCCGACTGTTGTGATGCCGGAGTTGACCATGTTGGAAAGGGAGAAGTCTACCAGTCTGTATCTTCCGCCGAAGGGCAGGGAGGCAACTGTTCTCTTGCTGAGGAGCTCGCCGAATCCCTTGCCTGTGTAGTTAGCAAATATTATTCCGAATACGTTTTTCATGATATCCTCCTACAGTACGTCCTTTCCGACTACGGTGATCTCTCCGTCAGCGCTGCCAATGACGCTACCGTCCTTGATCTTAACGCCTTCGTTGACTATTACCCTTGTGAGCTTGCAGCCCGGGCCTACGTCTGCCTTAGGAAGTATTATGCTGTCCTTTACTTCCGCGCCGTCGTGTACGGATGCTCCGGAAGCGATTATGGAATGGATAGCTGTTCCGCACATTACGCAGCCGTTGCAGATGAGGCTGTCCTTGACAGTAGCCTTGGGGCCGATAAGTGCAGGTGCGTAGTAGTTGGAGTTGGAGAATATCCTCAGCTCTCTTTCAAAGATATTGATAGGAGCGTTCTTATCAAGCAGCTCCATCTGGGAGTCGTAGTAGCTGCTGATGGTACCTACGTCCTTCCAGTATCCCTTGAACCTGTAAGCAAAGAGCCTCTTGCCTTCGCCAAGCATCTTGGGGATGATGTTCTTTCCGAAGTCCTTTTCAGATTCCGGATCTACGTGGTCTTCTATGAGCGCCTTGCGCAGTGCCGGCCATGAGAAGATGTATATACCCATGGATGCCATGTTGCTGTCCGGCTGCTTTGGCTTTTCGGTGAACTTGACTATGCTGTCGTTTTCGCCGAGGGTCATGATGCCGAAACGGCTTGCTTCTTCCCAGGGGACCTCTATGACGGATACTGTCAGATCTGCGTTCCTCTTTTTGTGAGCAGCCAGCATGTCTGCGTAGTCCATCCTATAGATGTGGTCTCCGGAGAGAATAAGGACATTCTCAGGGTCGTAGGAATCGATGAATTCGATGTTGTGATAAATAGCATCCGCAGTGCCTTCATACCATGCGCCGCCTTCCTGCGTGGCGTAAGGTGAGAGGACCTGTGCTCCTCCGTCTACGCTGTCGAGGTCCCAGGCTGCGCCGTTACCAAGGTACTGGTTGAGAGAACCCGGCCTGTACTGCACGAGTATACCGACTGTGTCTATGTCGGAATTGATGCAGTTGGAGAGCGAAAAGTCTATGATCCTGTACTTTCCGCCGAAGGACACAGCAGGCTTAGCGATGTTGCTGGTCAGATCTCCGAGTCTTGTTCCCTGTCCTCCGGCAAGGAGCATTGCGATGCATTCTTTCTTGGACATTGTGTGCCTCCGATACAAATACAATTAATGAATGATATGCTTTAAATAGCTTACAGCTATACATGCCAGATGTCACGCGCGTACTCTGCGATAGTCCTGTCGCTGGAGAATACGCCTGATCTTGCGATGTTCGTGAGGGATATCTTGTTCCACTCGCTGATGTTTTTATGGAGCTGGGTAAGCTCGTTCCATGCTCTTACATAGGCGTCGAAGTCCTTGAGCACAAAGTAGCTGTCGTTGTGCCTGAGCATGGAGTCGTAGATGCCCCAGAAGCTTGTTCCGCTGGCGTTGAAGGTCCCGTCCACAAGCTGGCTCATCATGCGGGAGAGCCTGCCGTCTTCGTTTGCGGTCTGGGAAGCGTTGTAGCCTCCGTTGCGGTAGTAAGCTGCTGTCTGGTCCGCGGTAAGGCCGAAGATCTTGATGTTTTCATCTCCGACAGCTTCTTTTATCTCTACATTAGCGCCGTCCAGAGTTCCGAGGGTGATAGCGCCGTTCATCATGAACTTCATGTTGCCTGTTCCGGAAGCTTCCTTGCCTGCTGTGGAGATTTGCTCTGAGATATCCGCTGCAGGGTAGATGAGCTGGGCGTTGGAAACGCAGAAGTTCTCCACGAAGACTACCTTTATCTTCTGGCTTATTACTGGGTCTGAATTGACCAGCTGCGCCACGCTGTTTATGAACTTTATGATCTCCTTAGCGTAGGCGTAGCCCTGGGCTGCCTTGCCGGAGAATATGAATGTTACAGGCTCCATCTCTATGAAGGGCTCTGCAGACAGCCTGTTGTAAAGATCCAGCACCTTAAAGGCGTTTAGCAACTGCCTCTTATAGGCGTGTATCCTCTTTACCTGGACATCGAATATGCTGTCCGGATCCAGAGCCGGGCCGCCGTGAGCCGCAACGTAGTTGGACAGGCGTACCTTGTTGGCGCGCTTTATCTTTGAAAGCTCCGCAAGGAATGCAGGGTCCTCCTTGAACTGCAGCAGCTCCTGGCACTTGCTCATGTCTTCTATCCAGCCGGGTCCTATGGAATCCGTAATGAGCTTTGCAAGCTGCGGGTTGGACTGCACCAGGAAGCGCCTGTGGGATACTCCGTTGGTCTTGTTGTTGAACATCTCCGGGAAGATATTGTAGAAGCTCTTGAAGACGTCTTCCTTGAGTATCTGCGTGTGCAGGGCTGCAACGCCGTTTACGGAGTGGCTGCCAATTATGGACAGGTTGGCCATGCGGACTTCTCCGTCCCAGAGGACAGATGTTGCGCGCAGGGTCTCGTAACCTCCGCATCCCATTACTTCCAGTTCTTCTCTCCAGCGGCGGTCTATCTCTTCTATGATCATGTAGACCCTGGGCAGGAGGCTCTGCATAAGAGGAATGGACCACTTTTCGAGCGCTTCGGGAAGCACTGTGTGGTTGGTGAAGGATATCGTGTTCTTGGTTATCTCCCAGGCATCGTCCCATTCCAGGCCTTCCTCGTCCATGAGGACTCTCATGAGCTCCGGTACGCAGAGGGTGGGGTGGGTGTCGTTTATGTGTATGCTGGTGTGCTTAGGCATATCTGCCCAGGCGTTGGTGCCGTAGTCCTTCTTGTAGCCCTTTACTATGGCGGCAATGCCTGCTGCTACAAAGAAGTACTCCTGCATAAGGCGCAGCCTTCTGCCTTCGCCCATGGAATCGTCCGGGTAGAGTATGCAGTTGATGGCCTCTATATCCGCGCTCTGCTTTAAAGCCTTGCTGTAGTCTCCGCGGTTGAAGGCTTCCATGTCCAGGGTGTCGTTGGCAAGGGAAGCGCTCCACAGCTTTAACCTGTTTACGCTGTCTCCGCCGTAGCCGATGATGTTGACATTGTAAGGTGTAGCTTTAACAGCTGTATAGTTCTTGTGCTCGAAGGTCATACGGCCGTTTTCAAAATGCCTGTCTACGGTGCCTCCGAAGCGCACTATGACGCTGTCATAGGGGGCAGGGGTCTCCCAGGGGTAGCCGTTTGCAAGCCATGCATCCGGGTATTCCACCTGGTAGCCTTGCTCTATCTTCTGCTTAAAGAGGCCGAAACGGTATCTGATGCCCATGCCTGTTGCGAATATGTTCATGGAGGCAAGGGAATCCAGGAAGCATGCTGCAAGCCTTCCAAGGCCGCCGTTGCCAAGGCCCGGATCAGGATCCAGATCCAGCAGTTTTTGCAGATCTATGCCAAGGTCTGCAAGGCCTTCTTCTACAAGATCCTTTACCTTTGCCTGTATAAGGTAGTTTTCCAGGAGCTTTCCGATAAGGAACTCCATGGAGAAATAGAAGACTTTCTTGTCCTTGTTAGCCTTGTGCTGCTGAACGCTGTCCTCTCTGTGCAGCTCTGAGCATTGTTTGATGAGGTATACGAGAGCTTCGTATTTCTCCCAATCTGTGCATTCTTCGGCTGGCTTTGAAAAAGTCTCGTTGAGCATGTCAAGGTAAGCGCCCTTGAACATCTCTTTGCTGGTCAGTCTGCGAAAAGACATGTATTATTTTCTCCTTAGATGTTTTAGTATAAGTCCGCAGGTCTGGGGCAGCTTTACTGCCAGAGACTGCTGCTGTCCGCTCCAGGGGATATCCTCTGTATGTATAACGGTTCCTTCTGAAGCGGGATCCCCGCTGTTAAGTATCAGCTCCCATTCACCGGGTACGGGGACGCCTACTCTGTAGCTGTCGTTTCCGTTCCAGCCGAAGTTGACTATTACAAGGTCCGGGTGCTT
Source organism: uncultured Eubacteriales bacterium (assembly GCA_902788795.1). Lineage (GTDB taxonomy): Bacteria > Bacillota > Clostridia > Peptostreptococcales > Anaerovoracaceae > RUG13409. The sequence goes on from CADALS010000091.1 coordinate 4,573, forward strand.
GCCGGCCTTGGGCCATCTTACGTAGGCGAGTATGCTGTGTTCGTTGTCGGACGGCTCCATCCATGTGAAGCCTTCCCAGCCATGGTCCTGTTCCCACAGTGCCTTTTCCTTAAGATAGAGGTGGTTGAGCTTTTTGATGAACTCCTGGTGCTCTCTGTGCTTGTCGTAGGAGAGCAGGAACCACTCCAGTTCCTCGTAAAAGCGCCACTCTATGAACTGGGCTATTTCAGATCCCATGAAGTTGAGCTTTCCGCCGGGGTGGGTCATCTGGTACACTGCCAGAGCCTTAAGTCCCTGGAACTGCCTGTCGTAGTCTCCCTGCTGGCGTCCTATTATGGAGCGCTTGCCGTGGACTACTTCGTCGTGGGAGAGGGGAAGTATGTAGTTTTCCGAGAAGGCGTACATCATGGAGAAGGTGATCAGGTTGTGATCGTGCTTTCTGTAGATGTAGTCTTCGGATACGTAGCGGAGGGTGTCGTTCATCCAGCCCATGTTCCACTTGTAGTGGAAGCCCAGGCCGCCTACCTCTGGCGGTTTGGTAACGTTAGCCCATGCCGTGCTTTCTTCTGCGCAGAGTATGGCTCCGGGGCATTCTCTTCCTGTCATTATGGAAAGATCCTGAAGGAAGGAGATGGCCTCCAGATTGCCTTCGTCTCCGTATTTGTTGAAGATCTTTTGGGCAGGGTCGTCTATGCCGAAGTTGAGGTAGAGCATGGAGCTTACGCCGTCCACGCGAAGTCCGTCAGCGTGGTACTGGTTCATCCAGAGCATGGCGGAGGAGAGCAGGAAGCTCTTTACCTCCGGGCGGCCGTAGTCGAATATCAGAGTGCCCCACTGGGGATGCTCTCTTTTTTCGTAGAGCCTGTGGCCGTTGAACCTTATAAGGCCGTGTTCGTCGCTGCAGAAATGCGCCGGGACCCAGTCAAGTATTACGCCTATGCCTGCCTTGTGGGCAGTCTCGATGAGATACATGAGGTCCTGAGGCGTTCCGTACCTGGAGGTGGCGGAGAAGTATCCCGTTACCTGGTAGCCCCAGGAATCATCCAGAGGGTGCTCCATTACAGGGAGCAGCTCCATGTGGGTGTATCCCATCTCTTTGACGTAGGGCACAAGGGTGTGGGCCAGCTCTCTGTAGGTGTAGAACTGGGCCTCGCCTTGCTGTTCTTTGTGCCTCATCCAGGAGCCCAGGTGGACTTCGTAGATGTTCTTTGGCTGGTTGAAATGATCGGCTTTTGCGCGCTTTTCCATCCAGTGGGAATCATGCCACTCGTAGTCCAGATCCCAGATGACGGATGCTGTCTTGGGGCGCAGCTCAGAATAGAAAGCGTAGGGGTCAGCCTTAAGGATGCGCTTTTTGTTGTTGGTGTGGATGGCGTATTTGTAGGTCTGGCCTTTTTTGGCTCCTTCTATAAAGCCTGTCCAGATGCCGCTGTTTCCAACGGGTTCCAGCTTTGTGGCGTCCTGGCTCCAGCCGTTGAAATCGCCTTCGACTCTCACGCTTTTAGCTCCCGGAGCCCACACAGAAAAACGTACGCCTTTAACGCCGTCCTCCTCTGTGATATGGGCTCCCAGAAGATCATAAGCCCTGTGATAAGTGC
>CADALS010000092.1 GCA_902788795.1 uncultured Eubacteriales bacterium
CCCCTTCCACCGCGCAGGCAACGCCGTCTTTTATAAGCATGGAGAAGGCCGGGATGAGCATGCTGTCCAGAACGCCCGCCTTGCCCTGGGCAAAGCCGTCGTAGTGGGACGCTATGAAGCCAATGTGCTCGTCCTTTACCCACTGCTTGAAGGCAACCACGTACCTGGCCATATCCCAGACCTTTTCTATGGTGCCGCCGCCTTCTATATCGAAGGTGTCCAGTATCTCCTGAGCCTCGGCTTTTATCGCGGCCTCGTCCTTTATGTCGTCAGCTATGGCCCACATCTTCTCCCAGTCGAACTGCTTGGTGTAGAGCCACATGCGGTGGTAGAGGTTGGTCTCGTCTATGTAAAGGTCCATCATTCCGGGGTAAGGACGGCCTATCTGCGCAAGGTTGAGATCCCTGAAGCGCCTTCTTACCTGGGCTGCCTTGCACCAGTCTGCTATCTCCGCGTCTACGACAGGGTCTCCGCCTTCCACGACGCCGGTTATTACAGCGTGGCGCTTTCCAGCGCGCTCAAGGTCTGCTACCATCTCACCTACTGCTCCGCAGGCGTAGAGCTCTCCGAGCCAGGTGGGAGTGTCCGTGTTGACGTAGTCCGGAGCCTTCTTTTTCTGAACGTTTACCAGCACCACAGGAACGTCCAGATCCCTTACCGCAGGCAGCATGTTGTAACTTGTGGCGTAGGTAAGGAGCTGGAGTATCACAAGGTCCACATCGGCTGCGCGGAACTTGTCCCCTGCCGCCATGGACTGCTCCTTGGTGGTAACAAGGCCGCCGTCTATGAGCTCAACGCTTGCCGGAATGTGCTTTTTAAAGTCCTCGTACTGTGCCTTAAATTCTGGAACCAGCTGAGGGAACTGGGGCAGATAAGCGCCCAAAGCTATTGAAAACACGCCGATTCTTGCTTTGGTATCTACTAACATGTTTGCCTCCTGTTATATCCTGCCGGGCAGTCCGTTCTGATCTGCCTGCATCTGTATCTTTAGGTTGCCGAGAGCCGTGGCCTCTATCGGAAGCGCTATAACTTCCTTGCCGCTGGCCTGCTGGGTAAGCTCGTTGAGGAAGGCGTTCTTTGCGCCGCCCCCTACTATGTATATCTTGTCGTAGTGGTTTCCTGTGTTGTGCTGCAGCTCCTGGACCGCGTTCATGTAGCAAAGCGCAAGGCTTCTGTAAGCGCAGCGGAAATAGTCCCCGTCCGTCCTCGGGTCTGCCGAAAGAGCCTCATCGAAAGCCTGCTTCATGCTCTTGGGGGCAAGGAAGGCCTTGGAGTTGGCGTCCACTGTCTCCTCAAAGCGGCTGGCCTGCGCCTCCTCTACTATCTGCGGGAAGCTCTTTTCCGGGCAGAGCTCTTCTTTGAGGCGGTTAACTATCCACATGCCCATGATGTTCTTCTGGTAGCGGTTGTAGCCCACGCCGCCTTCGTTGCTCCAGTTGGCGAGCTCGCTTGCTGCATTGGTTATGGGAGCCGGGGTCTTTACCCCAAGAAGGCTCCAGGTGCCGCTGGAAATGTAGGGGTGATTGCCCTCCATGGGTATGCCTTCCACCGCGGAGCCAGTGTCGTGGGTGGCGCAGAGGACTACGTTTATCCCATGATAATTGCCTATGACTGTTCCGGGCTGGCTGAGTTTACAGAATAAATGTTTCGGAAGATCCAGCGCTTCTATTATTTCAGGATCGTATTCGCCTGTTTTGGCGCTTATCATCCCGCCGGTAGTGGCATTCGTGTACTCATGAGCCTTAGCCCCGCAGAGCCTGTACATAAGGTACTCCGGCACCATCAGAAAGTCCGTTACCCCGTCCAACCTTCCTGCAAGCTTGTCCGCATAGAGCTGGTATATGGTGTTGAAGGGCTGCAGCTGGATGCCTGTGTGGCGGTAGAGCCTTGTAAAGCTTATCTTTTCGTGGACCTTGGGTATGACATCTTCCGTGCGGCTGTCGCGATAGGCGTAGCACGGCAGAACAGGCTCGTCCCCTTTCATAAGGACGTAGTCCACGCCCCAGGTATCTATAGAAAGGCTGCGCGCAGGGCCAAGCTTTGCTGTGGCTTCCTCTATGCCCTTTTTTACGTGGAATTCCAGAGCCTCGATGTCCCAGACAAGGTGTCCGCCCTCCTCTTTTACACCGTTTGGGAAGCGGTAGACCTCCTGAGTCTTTAGCTCTCCGCCCTCCATCCATCCGGCTATGTGCCTTCCGGACGAGGCGCCTATATCTATTGCAAGATAATACTTCAAAAGAAAAGACCTCCCTTCCTGCTTTATTATACAGGAGAAAGGCCTTGCATGTAATGTCTTTATTGGTCAAAAAAGTGTCCTTATTTGCAGTCTCTGTACTTCTTGGGTGACATACCGAACCTTTCCGCAAAAATGCGGTGAAAGTAGCTTATGTTCTCATATCCTACGTTTCTTGCTGCATCATCCACCCTCATGCCGGTGTTTTTCAAAAGCCACGCAGCCTGAGAAAGTCTCTTCTCCTGCAGATGCTCTGTATAGCTTTTGCCTGTCTTTTGCTTTACCAGCCTGGAAAGCGCTGCTACATCGTAGTGAAGAGCCTCCGCTATTTCCGTAAGGCTCCCCTGACGGTAGTTCTCCTCTATGTAGGCAAGCACCTTCACCGCAGCGTTCTGCTCCGTTGTACCAAGCTCCATAAGGCCGGGGTCATTCACCAGCAGGGTAAACAGCAGCCCCATGGTCCGCTGCAGTATGCCGCGCTTGTTCGGAACGCTCTCCAAAAGCGCGTACAGCATGTTTTCTATAAGGTTCTGAACCGGAAGAGAGCCAGCAACTTTAAACAGCAGGTAGCCGGATTCGCTCTTTCCGGTAAGGCAGTTTACAACGAATCTGCGCAGCGGCGTCTCCTCCTCCCCAAGAAAGCTCAGCGTCCCGGTAAAAAACTCTGGGCGGATGATAAAGTTGACGGCTATATCCCCTTCGCCCGCTGGTTCAATGGACTGCCTGGCATTCTGCCCGAGTATCAGCAGGTCCCCTTCTCCAAGGACTATGCGATTGCCGTTCACCGTATGCACAGTGCTTCCGCTGCACATATAGACCATCTCCACGTAGTCGTGGGTGTGCTCCGGAAAAGCCGCAAACCTGGTATGAGGCCTTATGGCTATAAGCTTGCCGGGTTCAAGAAGCTTAGCCCCTGTTATAATGTCCCGGTCCCCTTCCATGTAAATACTCCGGTCGATCATATGCCGGCCGGAGAGTATGTTTTGCTCTTCTTCAGTTATAGCTGAAAGCCTGCGAAGAATGCCCTGATCCATCAAAGACTCCTATCCCCAGGGGTTCTCTGTGGGATAAGGAAGGCTCTTGGGCTGGTTGTAGCCGATGTCCTTGACACCGAGGAACTTGAAGACCTCGAACAGTGCCTTGCCGCAGTGGCCGAACGCTACAGCGCCGTGGTGCGGGAAGTGCTTCTGGATAAGCACATGGCGGTAGAACCTGCCCATCTCCTTGATAGCAAACACGCCTATGCCGCCGAAGCTCTTTGTGGCTACAGGAAGTACCTCGCCCTGGGCTATGTAGCTGCGCAGAACGCCTTCGCTGTCGCACTGCAGGCGGTAGAAGGTTATATCGGAAGCTGCGATGTCCCCTTCCAGAGTTCCGCGTGTAAAGTCAGGATCGGATCCTGCCGGTTCCAGCAGCCTGTGCTGTATCAGCTGGTACTTTACTGCCCTGTCCGCGCACATCTTGCAGGACGGAGTGTTGCCGCAGTGGAAGCCCATGAATGTATCGGTAAGGCTGTAGTCGTACTTGCCTTTTATCTCGGATTCCCACATGGAAGCCGGAACGGAGTTGTTTATATCAAGAAGCGTTACGGCATCGCCTGTTACGCAGGCTCCGATGTACTCGGAGAGCGCGCCGTAGATATCTACCTCGCAGGATACGGGTATGCCGCGGGAAGCGAGCCTGCTGTTTACGTAGCAGGGCTCAAAGCCGAATTCCTTGGGGAATGCAGGCCAGCACTTGTCGGCGAACGCAACGTACTTTCTTGCACCCTTGTGCTTTTCTGCCCAGTCAAGAAGAGTAAGCTCGAACTGAGCCATTCTGGGGAGCATGGAAGGATAGCTGTTTCCTGTTGCGCCAAGCTCTGCAGCCATATCCTTGCAGACTTCGTCTATTCTGGGGTCGTTCGCGTGCTCGCGGTAGCTTACCAGAAGATCCAGCTCGGAGTTCTCCTCTATCTCCACGCCAAGCTCGTAAAGGCCCTTTATAGGAGCGTTGCAAGCAAAGAAGTCCTGAGGACGCGGTCCGAAGCTTATTATCTTAAGGTTCTTAACGCCTATGACAGCCCTTGCGATAGGTACGAATTCCGCTATCATCTTAGAGATATCGTCAGCTGTTCCGACCGGGTATTCCGGGATGTATGCGTCTATCTTGCGCATGCCCAGATTGTAGGAGCAGTTCAGCATGCCGCAGTAAGCATCGCCGCGGCCGTTGATAAGGTCTCCGTCCCCTTCTGCTGCTGCCACGAACATGCAGGGGCCGTGGAAGTACTTGGCTATGAGGGTCTCCGGAGTTTCCGGACCGAAGTTTCCGAGGAATACGACAAGGGCATTGCAGCCTGCGTTCATGGTGTCCTCAACGGCCTTGAGCATGTCGTTCTCGTTCTCCACGGTAACGGGGCTTACGTAAAGGTCTCCCTTATACGCCGCTTTTATGGCCCATCTGCGCTTTTCGGAAAGCTCTATAGGGAAGCAGTCTCTGCTGACCGCTATGATACCGAGTTTTACTTCAGGGATGTTTGTCATTTTACGCCTCCATTAAATACTAGACTATTTCTGCAAACAGCGGCTTTACCGCCGGGTATATCTTTTTGAACTTGCTGTACTGGGCATCGTAGCGCGCCTTGATGGCCGGATCCGGTTCCACAACATACTTTGTCTTAACCAGAGCCTCCGCGCAGGACGCCACGTCTTTGTATGCTCCGCTGCACACCATCGCAAGCATCGCGCCGCCGTAGCCGGGGCCTTCTTCCGCTACAGGTATCTGAAGCTCTATGCCAAGGACGTCTGCGAATATCTTCTGCCACAGCGGGCTTTTTCCGCCGCCTCCGCAGAGCTTGCTGGACTTTATATCAAGTCCCAGGCTCTTTGCAACTTCGAAGCAGTCTCTTATCGCAAAGGCTACGCCCTCCAGCACTGCCTGGACCATATCAGCCCTCGATGTATCCATCGAAAGCCCGGTAAAGGTGCCCCTCGCATTTGTATCGTTTATGGGGCTGCGCTCTCCCATAAGGTAAGGCAGGAAGAAGACCTTGTTGTTTCCAAGCATATCATCTGTGATGGCCGCCTGCTCTGCTGCGTAATCTCCGTTTCCGAGCACGTCCTTGCAGAACCACTTGTTGCAGCTTGCCGCGGAGAGAATGCAGCCCATCAGGTGGTAGCTGCCGTCCGCGTGGGCAAAGCTGTGCAGAGCGTTGTAGGGATCCACGCTGAAGTTTTTCTGGGAGATGAATATGGTGCCGCTGGTGCCCACGGATATGTTGCAGGCTCCGTCGCCAACAGTGCCTGTACCGACCGCTGCTGCCGCGTTGTCCCCTGCTCCGGCGCAGACCACAACGTCCTGGGAAAGCCCCAGTGCAAACGCTATGGACTCCTTGATAGTGCCTATGCATTCGTAGCTTTCAAAGAGCTTTGGGAGCTGCTCCTCCTTAACGCCGCATATATCCAGCATCGCCCTGGACCAGCACTTGTTTTTCACATCCAAAAGCAGCATGCCGCTTGCGTCTGAATAGTCGCAGCTGTGCACGCCTGTAAGCTTGTAGTTTATGTAATCCTTGGGGAGCATTATCTTTGAGATCTGGGCAAAGTTATCCGGCTCGTGCTTTTTAAGCCATAAAAGCTTTGGCGCAGTAAAGCCCGCAAACGCTATGTTTGCGGTAAGCGCAGACAGCGTCTCCTTGCCCACGTGCGTATTGAGCCACTCTGTTTCTTCTGCTGTGCGGCCGTCGTTCCAGAGTATGCAGTCACGGATCTCGTAGTCTTCCTCATCCAGGATGACCAGCCCGTGCATCTGTCCGGCAACGCCTATGCCTTTAACGGAAGCCTTGTCCTGCCCTTCAAGAAGCTCCTCCAGGCCGATAAGGCAGGCGCCCCACCAGTCGGCAGGGTTCTGCTCCGACCAGCCGGGCTCAGGATAGCTGATCGGGTACTCCTTAG
>CADALS010000093.1 GCA_902788795.1 uncultured Eubacteriales bacterium
GTTGCAAAACCACGACCAGGGGTCCCATCTTTGACAACAATAGCGCCTCAGCTCCGTCTTTGACAGCAATAGCGCTACGTCCACATCAAACCAGAAGAGATCTCTGATCTGGCTTAAAACTGTACTAAAAAAGGACCGTCCCCCTTGCTAAGAACAGCATAGAGAACCGTCCCCTGTGTTATTTTGTGAAGTTGGCACCAGAGAACCGTCCCCGGGTGCGATCCCGGGCGTTCCTTGCGCATCGGAAGAACCGTCCCCCTGATGCCTCTGATGCCGCTGATGCTTACAGGAGGATGGCGAGGAAGAGGGAGGCCTGGGCTACGGAGTTGATGATCTGCGCGGTCCAGTTGCTCTTGGCGTCGTCGTTTTTAAAGCGGTTCTTGCGGTACCAGACCATGGCGCACATCATGGCGATCCAAAGGACGAAAAACAGGACGCTGGGCATGGACACGATCTTGGTGCCCACGGCGCTCCAGTCGATCTTCTTAAATCCCAGGATGAAGGACACCAGCATCAGCAGGAAGCCCGCGCTCTGGAGGGGCACGAAGCTCTTGTTGAGCCATTTTACATCCTTGTTTTTAGCGCCGAGTATCAGCTTCCAAAGCACCTTGCAGCATCCGGCGAGGGTGCTGAGAACAGCTCCTATTATAAACACGGGGCTGCCGAACTTGGTGGCTACCAGTATCATGCTTGCCCCGAAAAACAGCACAGGGATGGCGTCTGCGAGCGCCAGTGCAACAGTAAATCCTTCCATTTTTACCTCTTTGATCTGCAGGCTTCAGCCAGGGAAGCGCTGCTCTTTTATCATTATACCACTCAAAGACGATCCGCTCCACAACTAAAAACTCTGCCGGTCAACAATATTGTTATAATATCACGAATCGTATTGACAGCATGGATGGCCAGCGCTATACTTTAAATGAACCTGTTCATAAAGCAGTCAAAGGAGTGGAAAGACATGAACAGCAAAGAGCTTAAGGCAAGCAGGGTGAAGCTCTTCCGCGACGCGGCAAACTTCAGAAAAACCGAACGTATCCCGCATTTCGCGAACGTTGTCACCTGGAAGGTCTTCGACGCAGGGCACACCCTGGACGAAGCCATGACCGATTTTGATGTAATGGAAAAGTGCGTGCTGCATTTCCTGGACAAGTACCCCGTGGACGGCATACTGGACGTAGGTATACGCAACCAGTTCAACGTTACTGAGGCTTTTGGGGAAGGCAGCTATTATTATTACGATAAAGAAGTGGTCGGCATCCACGACCACGCCCACTGCACGGTGGACACGCTGCAGGAGTACATGGACGACCCCACAAAGTACGCCTGGGAGAAGATACTCCCCAAAAAGTACGGAGAATCCTGGGAGCAGAAAGACAAGGCCGTCTGGAAAAAGACCTTCTCAGAGTACATGAAGTACACTAAATTCATACTTCATATGAACTCGGTCATGGGTAAGTACGGCCTGCCCGGCCTTTCTCCAAACAACCCCATGAAGGGCGCAGTGGTCCCGGCAGTGGAAGAACTGATGAGCAACCTCCTGGGTATCCAGCAGCTGTCCGTGGCAATGAGAAGATCCCCGGACCTGCTGGATGCCTTCATACAGCGCTGGGAGAAGGAACGCATGGAACCCATCTACGAAAAGATCCGCGCCTCCAAAGGCCAGGACTACAAGTACTGCTTCGATTCATCCATCCTGATGCTTGCGCACACGGTCATGAACAAGAAGCAGTTCGAGCGCTTCTACTGGCCCTACCTTAAAAAGCTCCTGGATGAATACGCAGCCAAGGGCCTTAGCATAAGGATATTCACGGAGGGCAGCATACTGCGCTTTGCGGAGTACTTCAAGGACTACCCCAAGGGGCTCCTGACCTTCCATCTGGAGCAGGACGACCCGTTCGAGTTCCGCGAGGCCCTGCCAAACGTTGCGATCATGGGCGGCATGACCACGGACCTGCTGTCAAACGGCACCCCGGAGGAGTGCGTAGCCTACGCCAAGCGCCTCTGCGACGAGCTGGGCAGGGAGGGCGGCTTCATCTACAGCGAAAACAAGATGCTGTCCTACCGCAACGACGCCAAGGCAGAAAACATGCTTGCGGTAAGCAAGTTCGTGAATGACTACAGGTTATAAAGGAGGCCGCTATGAAAGGAAAGTACACATCGTATCCCGAAGGCTACAACAAGCTTGTAAAGGACATCATCCCCTGGTACATGAGGCCCGCCAAGGCCATGCTCATGAGGCTGCTTCTGACCATACTGGTGGACGGCTAGGAAAGATCCGGCTCCAAAGATCGGTCGGCCGGTTTTAGTTAAAGAGGAAGAAAAGATGATAATCATAGGAGAAAAGATAAACGGAGCCATCCCGTCCGTAAAGGAAGCCATTGCGGCAAGGGACGCGGAGCTCATTAAGGCAAGGACCCTGGCCCAGGCAGCGGCCGGCGCGGACTTTCTGGACTGCGCCCCCAGCACGGCAACGGAGCTTGAGTACGACGCCATGGTCTGGCTCATAGACACCATGCAGAGCGTTACGGATACAAGGCTTTGCATAGACAGCCCCAACGCGGAGCTTCTGGCAAGGATACTTCAGGAGGCCTGGGTAAAGCGCCCCGGCATGGTAAATTCCGTCAACGAGGAAGGCACCAAGTGCGAGACCATATTCCCCATCATCGCAGGCACGGACTGGGAGGTTATAGGCCTCACCTGCGATAAGGACGGCATACCCGCAGACCCCGCCAAAAAGCTGGAGATAGCAAAGCGCATCATAGACAAGGCAGACAGGTACGGTGTAGCTCTGGACAAGCTGCACATAGACCCCTGCGTAATGGCGCTGGCAACCATGCCCTCCGCCATGGAGGACTTTGCGGCGTGCATACGAGGCATTCACGAGTACGCCCCGCAGGTAAAGGTGACCGGCGCTATATCCAACATCAGCTTCGACATGCCGGCCAGGAAATACGTGAACAGCGCCTGCATGGCCTACGCGCTTAAGGCAGGCCTGGATTCTGCCATACTCGACCCCTGCAGCCAGGACATGATGGGCGCGGTCTACGCGGCGGAAGCCCTGCTGACAAAGGACAAGGGCGGCCGAAAGTACAACAGAGCTTACCGCAAGGGGCTCTTCGGACAGAAAAAGTAGGAAGCGCTGCGGACGCAAAAGCTTTACGCAGCAAAATACAAAGCATCAGTAAACTATCAGGAGGAGTGGACATGATAGATTATGAAAAGCTTGCCGAGGCCATGGGCGACCTCGACGAGGACACAGTAAAGGAGCTGCTTCAGCAGGTAATGGACGAGGGCGGAGAAGGCGCTCCAAAGGCCATGGAAGCCTGCCAGAAAGGCATGGACACGGTAGGAAAGCTCTTTGAGGAGGGCGAGTACTTCGTGGGAGACCTGATCTACGCGGGCGAGCTCATGACAGACGCTGTGGGCATACTCAAGGACGCCCTGGTGTCCGGTGAGAGCTCCGGCCCCAAGACCCGCATGATACTCTGCACCGTAAAGGGAGACCTTCACGATATAGGCAAGAACATTGTAAAGTCAATGCTCGAGGCCAACGGCTTTGACGTTCTGGACCTTGGCATAGACGTTCCGCCGGAAAAGATAGTGGAGACCGCAAAGGCAGAAAATATAAAGATCGTAGCGCTTTCCGGCGTTCTGACTTTGGCCCTGGATTCCATGAAAAAGACCGTGGAAGAGCTCAAGGCAGCCGGCCTGGACGTAAAGATAATAATCGGCGGCGCCCCGGTAAACGCTGACTCCTGCAGGAACATAGGCGCAGACGAGTGGGCTCACAGCCCCCAGAAGACTGTGGACACCTGCAAGCGCTGGGCAGCAGAAGGCTAGCCTATCAGCCGGCAGCCGGCAGCTGAATGCTAACGTACCTGCCCCCAGCAAATGCATTCGCGATAAAGGAGGCATTATGCCAAAGATCATAGAAAACCTTAAAGAAAAGCTCCTGGAGGAGGCTAAAAGGCAGGTGGCAGAAAACGGCTACGCAAAGACCACCATCAGGTCCATAGCAGCAGCCTGCGGAGTAGGCACCGGTACGGTGTACAACTACTTTGCCTCCAAGGACATGCTTATAGCGTCGTTCATGGTGGAGGACTGGCTGGGATGCCTGGAGAGGATGTCCGGCCTTGGCGCGGAGGATCCAAAGGCCTTCCTTAATGGCGTGCACGATGCCCTGAAAGGCTTTATAGATAGCCACTCGGCGCTGTTTTACGACAAGGACGCAGCCGCAAGCTACTCCGCGTCCTTCATGAGCCACCACGCCCAGCTGCGCGGCCAGATAGCGGAAGTCATAGGACCCGTCTGCAGGGCGGCCGGAAGAGAAGACCGCTTCTTTGCGGACTTCGTTGCAGAGTCCCTGCTGACCTGGACCAGTGCCGGCAAAGATTTCGAGGAGCAGTGGAGCATCCTGGGCAGCCTCTTTGCAGCCCGCGCCTGAGCACCGCCACCTCAAAAAACAGTTCAATACCACATAAGGAGAACATATTATGAGCAGTTTTGAAAACTTACGCATCGTAGACAACTTCTACCAGACCTCGCTGTTCTTCCCCATGCCCACAGTGGTCATCAGCACCCTGTGCGACGACGGAAGCACCAGCCTCGGACCCTACAGCCTTGTGCAGCCCTACTACGTGGCCGGCAAGGACTTCTACGCTATGCTGCTGCAGTGCAGGAATTCTTCCAACACCGCACAGCACATACTCAAAACAGGCAAGTGCGCCATCAACTTCGTGGACGACAAGCCCGCCACCTTCAAGGAGTGCGTAAAGCTCTCCTGGCCTGGAGACAAGCCGGAAGACAAGATGCCCAAGTGCAACTTCGTCCTGGAAAAGAGCCAGATAGAAGAAGAGACCGGAGAAAAACGCCCCATGGTGTTGCGCGATGCCATAGAAGTCATCGAGTGCACCTGGGTAAGGGAGCTGGACGGCGCGCAGAACGACCAGGCAGGCATCCTGGACGGCTACGAACCGCCTTACCACGATTTCAACGGAATCACAAGCAAGTTCGGCGCGCACTTTATCCTCAAGATAGACCGCATACTCATGAAAAAGCAGTATAGCGACGCCATAATCCGCGGCGTTGAAGCCCGCGATTTCCCGCCGCTTCCCGTGGACTACGGCTACCGCGACAGCAAGAACTTCTGGTTCCACAGGAAGAAGAGGCTCAGAGCAGAGCTGCTGCCGGTCCGCAAGTCCTCCCTGGACTCCGTGCGCTACGCCGCAGACCGCATAGATGACAAAGTCAAGTTCACAGACGACGCCCTTGAGACCATACTCAACGTACCAAGAGTCTTCCTTACCACAGTCCTGCGCGGCTGCGTAGCCTGGGCCAAGGAAAACAACGTGGACCTCATCACCGCCGAACACATGAAGATAATCAACGACAAGCGTTCAAAAGAAAAGAACAAGAAGTAGGAGGATAACATGAAAGTAGTACTCGCGGGAGCTTACGGAAACCTCGGCTCCGACATACTTAAAGAACTCGTAAAGCAGGGCCACCAGGTGGTAGCTGCCGACATGATAGAAAAGGACCTGGGCCTGGGCGATAAGGTCAGCTTCAGGAAGATAGACGTTACAAAGCCCGAGACCATGAAGGGCATGTGCGAAGGAGCGGACGTGGTGATCACCACCGTTGGCCTCACCAAGACCTCCGCAACAGTCACCAACTACCAGATAGACTACCAGGGCAACCTGAACATCCTTGCGGAAGCCAAGGCCGCAGGCGTTAAGCACTTCGTATACATATCCGTTATAAAGGCGGACAAGGCCCCCAAGGTGCCCATGCTGCACGCCAAGTACATGTTCGAGGAAGAGCTTAAAAAGAGCGGCCTGACATGGGTCATCCACCGCCCCACAGGCTACTTCTACGACATAGTAAAGGTCTTCAAGCCCATGGTGGAAAAGGGCGAAGTGACCCTTCTCGGCAAGAAGCCCGTCCACGCAAACGTCATCTCCACAGAGGACTTTGCGGAGTTTATAGTGGCCCACATGATGGACGAGAACAAGAGCTACAACGTAGGCGGCAAGGAGACCTGGTCCTACGAGGAGATAGCCAACATGTGCTTTGCCGCTGCAGGCAAGACCCCGGTCATCAAGAGGGCTCCGGCCTTCCTCTTCGACGT
>CADALS010000094.1 GCA_902788795.1 uncultured Eubacteriales bacterium
GTATACTAACAAATATACTTCTTAAAGGAGGATATTTATGAAAGTCGCGATAGTAGGCGCCGGCAAGCTCGGCACAGCAATAGCCGAAACACTCATCAACGGCGGACACGACATTACACTTCTCGATAACGACGAGGCCCGTTCCCAGAGCATAAGCCAGAATCTGGACGTTTTTACCATAACTGCAGACGCTAAGCAGATAGATGTTTTAAAGGACATAAGGATCAACGAATACGATCTTCTGATCTCTACCACAGACAACGACGAAAAGAACATCGTGGTCTGTTCCTTTGCAAAAAAGCTTGGCTGCAAAATGACCATAGCAAGGGTCCGCGCCCCGGAGCATGTAGAACAGCTCGGTTTTATTAAGGAAAACATGGGCATAGACTACATAGTCAACCCGGACAAGGCCTGCGCAGACGAGATATTCAAATTCATAACCCAGGAATACGCCATCAGCGGCGGCAAGCTCACCAAGGACGGCGTTGGCGTTCTAGAATTCAAGGCAGATCGCATGCCCCAGATAGTGGAGCACGCAGTAAAGGACACCAGGGAGCACCTCTCCGGCATGCTGATAGCAGCGATCTCCCGCGAAGGCAAAGTCATAATCCCTAACGGCTCTACTGTTATCCACAGCGGAGATACTATCTACGTTATAGGACTTCAAAGCGATATCGAAGCCCTTCAGCAGATAGTAAAGGAAAACAAGGAAACCAAAAAGGTAAGCAAGGTCATGATAGCAGGCGGCGGAAACACCGGCTACTTCCTTGCTAAAAAGCTTATAGGCTACGGCGCGTCCGTAAAGATACTGGAGCTCCAAAGAGAGCGCTGCGAATATCTTTCCTCCGAGCTTTCCAAGGTACTTATACTCAACGCGGACGCAACAGATACCGCCCTGCTCAGGGAGGAAAACCTCAAGGGCATGGATGCATTTATTGCTCTTACCGGATTCGACGAGGAGAACCTGCTGCTCTCCATGATAGCAAAGCAGAACAACGTTCCCAAGATAGTTGCCAAGATAAGCCGCAAGAGCTACGACACTCTTACCGAATCCATGGGCAACATAATGATAATCAATCCACTTGCCATCTGCGCAACTGAAGTTCTGCACCGCATGAGAGAAGACGGAGTGCTGCTCTTCTCCCAGGTCATCAACGGACAGGCAGAGTTCAGAGAGATCAAGGCAACAGCAGATATGCCAATGACAGAACGCACACTTTCCGAGCTCAGCATACCGGACGGCGTGCTGTTTGCCGCAGTTGAAAAAGACGGAAACGTAATGATACCTAACGGAAATACCAGGATAGCCGCAGGCGATAAGGTCCTGATACTCTCACTGCTCTCCTCCGCCGGAGCTTTAGAGAGCCTTATTTCTAAAGGAAGGTCGCACTCGCTTTAAGCCGGGCGCCTTAACGATATGCTTTTAAACCGCAAACCAATAGCTAAAATACTCTGCGCCGTAATGGCCCTGGTCGGTGCTTCCATGCTCCTGCCGGCAGCCGTTGCAGCCATATACAAAGAGACAGAGGCTGTTCTCTCGTTTTTAGTGTGTGCGCTGCCCATGATGATAGTAGGCATTCTGGCAGTAAAGCTCACCCCCAAGGAGGATAATGCGGTCCTTCGCATGAGAGACGGCTTTTTTATAGTTGCCTTTGCCTGGATAGTAATGTCCGTGCTCGGTGCCATGCCCTTTGTTATATCGGGCGCCATACCCAATTTCTTTGACGCCTTCTTTGAGACCGCATCAGGCTTTACCACAACAGGATCAACTATACTTACAGATATAGAATCCCTGCCAAAAGGCATTCTGTTCTGGCGAAGCTTTACCCACTGGCTGGGCGGCATGGGCATACTGGTGCTTACCATTGCTCTGCTCCCCATGCTTGGCATAGGCGGCCAGAAGATAATGAGAGCCGAGACCACTGGTCCGACCATGGACAAGATATCCTTTACTACCAACGATTCCGCAAGAAAGCTCTACACTATCTACATCGGCATGACGGTCCTGGAGATAGTTCTTCTGATGTTTGGCGGGCTGGACCTTTTCGAGGCATCCACCCACACCTTCGGAACCGTCGGGACCGGCGGACTTTCAACGCATTCCACCAGTATAGCGTATTACGGCAGCGTCTACGTAGAGATGGTCATAGGCGTGTTCATGCTGGCTGCCGGCGTAAACTTCAGCCTCTACCACTTCCTGTTTACCGGAAAGCCTAAGCAGATGTTTAAGGACGTGGAGTTCCGCACCTACCTTGCGATCGTGGGCTGCAGCACCCTGTTCATAGCGGTAGTTACCTGTGTTACCAAGTATTACAGCTCTATTTGGGAAGCACTGCGCTACGCTTTCTTCCAGGTAAGCTCTATCATTACTACCACAGGATACGGCACAGCGGACTTCGATATGTGGCCTGTAGTCTGCAGGATAGTCATATTCATCCTTATGATAATCGGCGGCTGCGCAGGATCCACAGGCGGCGGCGTTAAGGTCATAAGAGTAGTGATCACAGCCAAGCTGCTTAAGCGCGCAGCAGACAGACGCATGCACAGCAACGTTCTGGATCCTATAAAGGTAGGCGGCAAGCCTGTAAGAGAAGATACCCTTGCACAGGTTGCCCAGTTTATGATGCTGTTTGTTATAACCATCATACTCAGCACCCTGCTCGTAAGCCTGGACGGCTACAGCATGGTAACATCGCTGAGCTCTGTTGTGGCATGCTTGTGCAACATAGGCCCGGGCTTCGATATGGTAGGCCCCACCCTTAACTTTGCGCTGTTCTCAGCTCCTGTAAAGGTTCTGCTCGCGCTCCTTATGATAGCAGGCAGACTGGAGCTTTATACTATAGTCCTGATGTTCACACCGGTGTTCTGGGACGAAAACAGATAATATGTTCAGAAAGAATATCAACAACAGAAAACTGTCGGCAAGAAGGCTCATGGGTATCACCCTTGCGGCTTTTTTGGGGCTGTCTTTAGTCAGCACGGCAGTTTACCTTATCAGCGGATACATTACAGATCCGGCCGCGGCGTTCTTTGAGAGCGTTTCAGCTATAAGCACCACCGGCGCGTCCATATTCAAGGACACATCTTCCCTGCCGCTGTGGCTGCTTATATTCAGGAGCTTTTCACAGTGGATAGGAGGCGGTGCTACGCTGGTGTTCCTTGCATGCCTGGTAAGCAATATGGACAGCTCCGAGGGCGGCCTTTCCAGATCCGACGATGCATCCGGCGCCCTCTACCGGACAGGAATAAGGTTCACAGCCATTGCAAGAAGGCTGCTTCTTACTTACGTTATCATGACTGTTGTGGAAGCTGTGCTGCTGTTTATCTGCGGCTTTACCGCCCCTGCAAGCATATGCCTGAGCCTTTCGACAATGTCCACAGGAGGCATGCTTCCGGCGGGTGCTTTCCCCTCCGGCATGGGAGAGACCGTTATAGTCATCTTTATGATGCTTACATGCATCAATTACACGCTTTACTACCACGCTATCAAAAAGCACTTCGATAAATTCGACAAGAACACCGAGCTCTATGCACTGCTTTGGATAATCATCGGTGCAAGCGTTATTATAACTGCAGATCTTGCAATAAGCGGCACCTACGATCTTCGCCAGAGCGTAGAATACGGCATATTCCATACAGTTTCCAGCCTTACCACTACTGGCTTTAAACTTGCGGATCTTTCCACCTGGCCGAGCTTTTCCAAGATACTCATAACAGTGCTGTCGTTTATAGGCGGCAGCAGTTGCTCAGTAGGCAGCGGAATAAAGCTTATGAGGCTCGTAATAGTCCTGCGCATAATATCCAAATCCTTTACCATAAGGATACACCCGCGTGCAGTTGTTTCCACAAAATTAAACGGAAGAAGTCTTCATACCACTGCGTCCAGCGCTATAGCAAACTTCTTCCTTACTTACTTTGCCGTATATCTTCTGGGTGTATTCGTTATAGCCTTCGAATCCGAGGATGTCGTAAGCTGCTTTACTGTAAGCGCAGCCCTTCTGAACAACGTTGGCATAGCCATAGACAGCACCATAGATTACGCTCTGGTAAGCCCTGTTATGCAGGTGCTTATGTCCGTACTTATGGTTGCCGCAACCCTCGAGATCTACACCGTAATGCTGCCGTTCTCCAGAAACGACAGGTTCTAGTCCTTTAAGCCTGTCTCCTCCTCGTAGAGGCTGTCCATTACGTAGTAGTGCCTTGCTATCCACTTTGAAAGGCCGTCCAGGCCAGGATACAGCACCCTTTCGCTTATATTGAACTGATCCAGCATGTCCCTGATATCCCAGCGGACATGCTTATCTATTACATAGCAAACAGTGTTCTCCGTGTTGTCATCCAGGAACTTTTCTATATCCCTGATGCCGTCAGGTATTATGGAAAAGTACGAATACTGGCTTATTATTCGCTGATCCAGCGATGGCGGCTCTATTATTACCATAGAGTGGTCCCCCATATCTTTGTCGTACTTGTCCGTGGTATTGGCTATGGGGTCCAGCTGGCTTACGGAAAAAATAAAGGAGTGCTCTGCCTTGAGCTTTTCCCTGTAGACAGGCGGCAGAAGCTCCGCAAGCTCCTCTACGTCTATGCGCCAGACCATGCCGTCTCTTTTGTCTGTATCCGATATGTTGTTTTCGCTAGTTGCAAAATGGAGTGCTATAAGGGACGAATGCGTCCAGTCCAGAAGTCTTGTTGGAAGGCCGTGGTGCTGGCCAAGTATCATCTGCCTCCAGACAGACGTGTACAGCTGCGGGTCCTCGTTTATGGCATATTTGGTGAAATTCAGCAGTATAGAAGGCTCTATCAGCTTGGATCTGTGGCGGCAGACCCTGCGCAGGCTGGTCTCAAGCTTATATGCAGTATCCGGAATGCCTCTGTAAAGGTAATTTGTCCTGAGCCTGTGTATGTTATCGTTGTACTGCTGGTCTAAAAACAGCAGCGATGCATCGTCTATGGTCTTTATCTCAACTCTTTTTATCATGGCAGTCCTCCGTATGTTTATTTTATCACAAAGACGGCCTTATGTGTGAGCCGATCTGTTCTTTCTTCTTACTCTGTTTATGTGGCGCTCAAAATCTCCGCTGCTTATAAGGTCCGCAAGCACCAGCTGATCCAGCGTCGGAACCGTGCAGGAACAGAAACCAAGGCGCTCCTTATAGACTGGCACCAGCAGCTCCGGAAGCACCATGTAAGCCGTCCTGATACCCGGAGATACAGTCATTGTAAAGCTGTTTACATAAATTACTCTTATGCCACCATCTATCTCGAATATAGTTTCTTCCGCTTTTGTGGATGGCGTAAACTCAGATTCGAAGTCGTCTTCTATTATCCAGGCACCCCTGCGCCTTGCAAACGCTATGTACTCCCTCTTCTTTGCTGCGTTGGCACTTATGCCGCTGGGGTAAGACCTGTAAGGCGTAATGTGCAGCACCCCTGCCGTGCTTTTTTCGAGGTCCTGGCTGCTGATGCCGTTGCGCCCAAGGGGCAGAAGCTCCGTATGCGCTCCGTTCAGCTTGTACACCTGGTGTATCTTTCCGTAGGACGGGTCTTCTATGCCGTAGCTGCGGTAGCGGCCTATCATGTCTATTATAAGGCCGTAGAGGTGCTCTGCCCCGCTGCCTATAACTATGCGGTCCGGAGAAACGATAATGTCCCTGGTCCTTGCAAGGTAGCCGGATATGGCTTCTCTAAGCTCTATGCAGCCCTGGCCCGGGGATTTTACAAGGACGTCTTCTCCCCTGTCTGTAAGTATCCTTCGTACAGCTTTTGCGTACACGGAAAACGGAAAGGCGCCGGCTGCAGTCTGAGTGCCCGCGTAAGGCTCTGAGGGCCTTTCTGACGCGTTTTTAGGCATGAGCCGGGTGTTTACCCCATCCGCGCCTAAAACGCCCGAAAACGGCTGTTTTTCAATTTGCATGGGCCTTGCTCCGTAGGCTGCAAAGAATCCGCTGCGCTGCCTGGACTCAATATAGCCCTCGTCCTCCAAAAGCTCGTATGCATGCTGCACAGTAATCACGCTGACCCCGAACCTGTCTGCGCAGTTTCGCTTGGACGGGATCCTAG
>CADALS010000095.1 GCA_902788795.1 uncultured Eubacteriales bacterium
GCTTCCCCTTGACCTTGGCAGCCAGCTCGTCGGCCTTTTTTGCAAGTTTGAGCGCTTCTTCCCCGTAAGTGTAGGACTTTGGATTGACCACGAAAAACGGTCTTCTGATCTTCCTCTTCATAAGCGTCTCCTTCCTAAAGCTCTGCGGATCTGCAGATCTTAAAGTAATGCTCCAGCACGCTGCGCATGTTATCCATTGCTGCAGCTCTCCTTGCGTGAAGGTCCGCTCCGACAGTTTCGTCGAAGGCCTTGCCGCAGGCCTGCAGGAATTCAGTATACACATTTACCTTGCATATTCCAAGCTGCACGCACTTTGTAATATTATCATCGCCGGTGCCGCTTCCGCCGTGGAGCACCAGAGGAACGTCCACCAGCTTTGATATCTCTGAAAGCCTCTCGAAATTGAGCACAGGCTTCATTTTCTTGTACACTCCGTGGGCCGTGCCTATGGATACGGCAAGCGAGTCCACGCCGGTAGCCTTTACGAAGGCTTCGGCCTCGTCTGCCTGGGTGTAGACCGCATCGTCCCCTTCTTCGGTGCCGCTGCCTACGTGCCCTATCTCAGCCTCCACGCTTATGCCAAGCGGATGCGCCATCTTTACAACAGCTGCTGTCCTTTTGGTATTGCTCTCTATGCTGTCCTTTGAGGCGTCCAGCATGACAGATGAGAATCCAAGCTTTACTGCCCTTTCAACGAATTCCTCCGTTGTGCCGTGGTCTAAGTGCAAAGCCACAGGAACGCTTGCCCTCTTTGCAAAGTAAAGGCCTATGTCTGCTGCCTCTTCCAGCGGGAAGAAAGGATCGAACACCTGGGCATAGGACAGTATCAGAGGTATGCCCAAAGCCTCGGCCGTCTTTGTGTAGACATATGCCGAGTCGTAGTCGAAGTAGTCCGGGGCAGGGAGCCCGCAGCCATTTTTCTTGGCATTAGCCAGCATTTCAACTGAGTTAACTATCATATCCGTCACCTTTTTATATGATGCATATTGTCAAAAGAAAAACAATTGCACATTTGTTCAGTTTTTTGTTAGAATTATCTAGCACATTTTACCGGAGGGCTAACTATGCAAGGCGAAAAACGCAAGCTCATGATACAGGTGGCCAAGCTGTATTACTACGGCCACATGACTCAGGAAGAGATCTCAAAGATGCTTGGCATCTCAAGATCCAAAGTCTCCCGACTCCTGCTCGAAGCTGAGCAGAAGAACATAGTCAGGATCACTATCAGCGATCCGTACTTTAACCGCCAGGACGCAGCCGATTACATCAAGGAGAAGTTCGGACTTGCGCACGTTATCGTGGTTCCAAGCGGCAACAGCCTTTCCGCGTCTAAGACCAATATTGCCGAAGCCGCAACGGACTTCGTTAATTCCATCATTACCGATCACAGCAAGATAGGTATATCCTGGGGCACTACCCTCAACACCTTTGTTAACGCCTACAAACCGCTGAGGTCTTACCCCAAGGCTACTGTGGTGCAGCTGGTAGGCGGTGTCTACAATTCCGGCCTGCACATGGATGCCAGCGAGGTTGCACGCACCCTTGCAGCTAAGCTTCAGTCCAGGCTCAGCATACTCCAGCTGCCCATGTTCATGAGGAACCCGGAGCTCAAAGAGCTTATACTCAAGGAGCCGGAGACTGCCTCCCACTTTAAGCTCTTCGACGAGCTTGACATTGCCCTTGTAGGCATAGGATCCTACAACTACAAGGAGAGCGTGGTCTACAAGGCTAACTACATTACAGAGGATGATGCCAGGCAGATAGACCGCCTGGGGCTCTGCGACATCTGCGGCCACCAGATAGACAGCCTCGGCAATGAGCCCATAGAATCCCTTAGAAACAGGCTCTTTGGCATATCCCTTGAGAGCCTTAAGCGCACTCCTATGGTAATTGGCATGTGCGCCGGCAAGGACCGCGCTCAGTCCGTAAGGTCCGGTGTCAACGGCGGCTACTTAAAGGCCCTTATCATAGACGAGATAGCCGCTATCACCCTTATGGAGTCCGAGGAGGATTAGCCCCTCTGCTGTGCTGCTATCCTAAGCACTGCTTCTGTAAGCGCTGCGGCATCCTCTATAGTCTGGCCGCAGCCAAACGATATCCTAAGGCACCCTCTTGCGTATTCTTCCGGGATCCCTATAGCCCTTACCACGTGCGACGGCTCCACGCTCTTGCTGTTGCACGCGGAACCTATCGATATGCAGAAGCCTTCCATGTTAAGGAAGAAAAGGACCCCTTCTGCTTCCACATCTTTGAACGCTATATTCAGTATGCCCGGAACGGAGCATTCCATGGGCGTGTTTATCCTTGCACCGGCCTTTTTCATCTGCTCGAAAACGAACTCTCTGCGCTGCCTGGCGCCTTCCGCGTTTTCTTCCCTGGTCTTTGCAAGTATCTCTGCGGCCTTTCCGAAACCGGCTATAGCCGCTACATTCTCTGTTCCTCCGCGGAGGCGGTCTTCCTGCTGTCCGCCGTGCATAAAGGGCTGGATAATGGCGGGATCCTTTACCCACAGAGCTCCGCAGCCCTTAGGACCGCAGATCTTGTGAGCGGACACGGATACCATGTCTGCCCCGCAGCTTTTTACATCCAGGCTGATGTAAGGCAGAGCCTGCACAGCGTCTGTGTGGAAGAACGCGCCCTTTTCGTGCGCTATGCGGGCAAGCTCGGGGATGTCCTGAATGGTGCCTATCTCGTTGTTGGCCCACATGACGGATACCAGCAGCACGTTCTCGTCTACCAGCCTTTTGTACTCCGCCATGTCTATGCGGCCGCAGCCGTCCACAGGAAGTATCCTTGCCTCAAAGCCCAGCTGCTTTAGGAATTCGCAGCTTTCCAGCACCGCGTGGTGCTCTATGGCAGACACCGCAACAGCCTTGCGCTTTCCGCGGTTTTTAAGTGCGCAGCCTATAATGGCTGTGTTGTCGCTTTCAGTGCCTCCGGAGGTGAATATCAGAGAACCGGTCTGGGCTCCTATAAGCTCCCTTACCTTTTCCCTGGCCCCTTCTACGGCGGCCCTTGCCATGCGGCCGCCCTGATAAAGAGAAGAGGCGTTGAAATACCCCTCCGTCAGCCACTTTTGCATCTCTTCTGCAACAAGTGGATGCACCGGCGTTGTTGCCGCGTGATCGAAGTACTTCATTACGCCTCACCTCCGCCGCACAGCAGCTTCGTAACGTTATCTATGACTTCTTTTTCGCCAATGTGGTTGATAAAAGGCTTGCCGGAAACTACAGGACACTTCTGATCCTTAAAGAACGGGAACATTTCGATTATCACATCGTAGCGCCCCGCCACATAGGAAGTCTCCCACAGGTTCTGGATATTCACCTGTATCTCGGTCCCGCGCGCCTGGCAGCTTTCCTTAATAAGTTCCCCTGCCCTTAGCATAGTTGTGCCGCAAAGACCACCTGCGATAAGAAGTTTTTTCATGCTTACTCTTCTTCTTCAAATAATTCGGGATGCTCGAAATAGTAGGCGAATTCGTCCACTGTTTCAGCATTCCTGAGCTTTTTCAAAAGCTCCGGTCTTGAGAACATGACCATGAGCTCCTGAAGATCGTCCATGTGGGAATCTCCGCCGTCCGCGTTGGCCATTAGTATGACCATCTCCACCTGGAGCATGTCTTCGTTATCGCCCATGTTCACAAATTCCACCGGCTCATCCAGAACGGCAACTGCAACGCCTGTCTTTTTGACATCGTCGGAGAAAGCGTGAGGGATCGCAACGGGGATCTCCTCGCAGGGCAGCCCTGTGGGGAACTCCCTCTCCCTTGCAAGCGCTTCGTAGCCGTACATGGGGCCTATGTAGCCGGCATCCTGCATAGCCAATGCCAGCCTCCCGATGATGACTTCTCGGGAGGCGGCATGCTGATGCAGAAAGATAAGGTTTTTATCTGCGGTTATCATGAGAGGATACTGATCTTTTTAGTTACCGAAGATCAGCCTGAAGATCTGGAGTATAGCTGCACCCAGAGGATCGCCTGCCATATCGAAGCAGGAGTTGGTAACTGCCGGATCTGCAAGTCCGAGGTTGCCCATGGTGAGTGTGCTGATAGGAGCCTGTGCTGTTGCGATAAGCATTACAGGGATGGTCCAGATGAGTGTGAATACTACGATACGGAATACGTTGCCCTTGAACATAGGAGCAACAGCGCCGCACCAGTAAGGAATTATAGCAAGGGATGCTATCGGGAGGAGCTTGTTGCCCGGCAGAATAACTGCAAGCAGAACTACGAGCGGGTAAAGGATAACTGCGGAAGCCATTACGGAAGGATGTCCCAGAAGAGCTGCGCAGTCGACGCCTACGTAAAGCTCGCGGCCTTCGAACTTGTCGGTAACTTTCTCAATGATAGCGTTAGCTATAGGCATGATGCCCTCGCACAGGACGGAAACTGTCTTGGGGAGGAATACCATCAGTACGCCTACGCTGATACCCAGCTTGAGGACTCCGCCATAGGGCAGCTTGCCGATGATACCGATTATGACACCGATGATGGCGCCCATAACACCGAGCTCACCGAAGATACCCATCTTGCTGCGGATGGCTTCCGGCTTGAAGTTGATCTTGTTGATTCCGGGGATGGCGTCGAACAGCTTGTTGAAGGGCTTAGCTATAAGTCCGAGGAACGAAACTGTGCATGGAACGCCGATTCCGGGCATGTCGTTGAATTCCTGATAATCCTTTGCTGTCCAGTCTGCGAGCTTGGAGCCTATGGTCAGGAAGATGACTGCTGCAAGAACACCGATCCAGATGTTGCCGGTGACTGCCCAGACATATCCGCCAAGGACGTTGCCGTGCCAGATGCTCCAGATATCAGTCCACATTGTCTTTGTTGCTTTGCAAAGTATGAGGATAACGTTTACTAAAAGTGTTCCGATGATTACGAATGCAAGTCCTGGCCATGCGAATGCGATACCTGCGCTGCCCCAGCCGATATCTGTTACGCTCATGTCTTTGGAGAAGTTCGTACTGAAGGCCTGGATAGCCGGGGTCAGGGATGCAGTGGCTGCGTCGATAATAACAGACAGACCTGCAAGACCTATACCTGCATAGAGGCCTCCGCGAAGACTCTTGGAGAAACCTGCGCCGAAGCAGATACCCAGGATGAACATCACGACTGCTACAAGTACTGAGCTACCGACATTTCCGAGGAATGTCGCAACTATTCCAGCAATACCGTTCATAACATTACCTCCTTGTAAAAATTATGAATGATTACGAAAACGGTAAACGAACTGATAATGCACCCGGAAGAGTTTTATTCTTCCGAGATCTCGTCCAGCTTGGCCACTATCCTGGCAGCAAGCTCTTCCTTAGCTTTTTTGCCGCCTATCATGAATGTAAGGCCTCTTTCAGCCGGACTTCCGAAGGTTGGATCGATAGCCGTCATCCAGACGACCACCATGTTTTTTCTGCCTTTGTAAGGCAGGATATCGCCTACCATGCAGTGCTTGATCTCTATGTCCGAACGGCCTATCTTCTCTACGTATTCCTGAAGATAACGTTCCGCGTTTATGGACGTATTGATGCCTGCACCACATACACATAAGAGCATTTTCCTCTCAGCCATAATGACCTCCTTTTCCGCAAATATATACACTTTGATGTGGCAAAACCATATCCTTACAACTTGATTTTAATAAAATCTGAAATTCTGTCAAGAATCGGACGCAAAGAAGCTGCACAAATGTGCAGCATTGATACCAGTTTAACAATAATGTAATATTTCGGGCAATGCTCGGAATACGGCAAAGATCCGTATGTTATAAGGCAATAAAAAAACTCCGGGACCTGATGTTCCGGAGTTTTGATTGGTGGCCCATATTGGACTTGAACCAATGACCTTCTGGTTGTCACCCAGACGCTCTCCCAGCTGAGCTAATGGACCGTATTCGTATGCGCTTTTGACCGTGCGACGAATATATTACCACAAAGGCACTAAAAAGAAAAGCATTAATTTAAAAAACAGCAAAAATGTTCTTGCGCAGGACCTGCGTTTTTGTTATTCTTTAATACCGCAACTGAATAAAAGGAGGCGAAACAGCGAATGAA
>CADALS010000096.1 GCA_902788795.1 uncultured Eubacteriales bacterium
GATCAGCGCAGCAGAGAACAACGATACCGAAGGCTTCCATAAAGCAGACACACGTTTCCACAGACATCTTTGCAAAAGCTGCCGCAACGAGATGATGTACATTATATATGATGCCATAGAATACCTGCTGGAAGACGTCACAAGAAGAAATGTAGTAAGATCCCTGGAGTACAATGGCAGCTATGAGAACATACTCAATTATCACAAGGGACTGCTGGATACGATAAAGGCAAAGGATCTGGACGGATTTATCAAGATAATCGATTCCAGCGAGGAAAGAAGCCACAAATACAGCGAGCTCTTCAAAGAATAAGCCGGCATTAATACTAATAGTAGAAAAAAAAACGGGGCCTCCGCTCCGTTTTTTTCTTGACACCGGCGAGGTTGTATATTAGTATAGTTGTAGTACAAGTTTACTGACGCCTTTCCTGTTATACCCTAGTTAGAAATTTGTATCTTTTTTCTTGCAACAAAGGAGCATATCTTTATGAAAATTACAAGTGTAGACGTTATCGAATGCAAACCTAATGTTATGGGTAAGGTCGTTTGCGTCAGGATCAACACAGACTGCAAAGAAATCTACGGTTACGGCGAGGTCGGCCTCTCCTACGGTGTGGCTCACTACGCCGCTGTAGGCATAGCCCGTGACTACGGCCAGCTCATCATCGGCATGGATCCGCTCAAGCCGGAAGCCATCTGGGAGACCATCTTCCGTTCCACCTTCTGGGGAATGGGCGGCGGAACCGTCATCAACGCAGGTATGAGCGCTATCGACACCGCTCTTTGGGATATCGTAGGCAAGGCATACAAGATGCCTGTTTACCAGCTCCTGGGCGGAAAGACCACAGACAGGATCAGAGCATACGCAAGCCAGCTGCAGTTCGGCTGGGGCCCTGTCCACCTCTTCCTTACAGATCCCGCAGATTACGCAAAGGCAACTGAAGACGCCCTCAAGGACGGCTACGATGCTATAAAGGTAGACCCCATGGGAGTTACCGACCAGGGCAAGTGGGCAAGAGAAGCCAACAACCCCAACTGGAAGATGCGCGGAAAGCTCTCCGAGAAGATGCTCGACACCTGCTACAAGCGCACTGAAGCTATGAGAAAGGTCGGCGGCCCGAACCTCGACATCATAATCGAGACCCATTCCTACCCCGACATGAACACCGGTATCCAGCTCGGCCAGCGCCTTGAGCCGCTCAACATATTCTATTATGA
Source organism: uncultured Eubacteriales bacterium (assembly GCA_902788795.1). Lineage (GTDB taxonomy): Bacteria > Bacillota > Clostridia > Peptostreptococcales > Anaerovoracaceae > RUG13409. Next base: position 1,219 of record CADALS010000096.1, read on the forward strand.
AGAGCCCTGCAACCCGCTGAACGTAGATAACATGCTGGAGATCCACAAGGCTCTTCCGCACATCGCTCTTGCAAGCGGCGAGCGTATCTACACCCGCTGGGGATTCAGAGAATTCCTCGAAAAGCACGTCCTGCAGGTCATCCAGCCGGATCTGACCATCTGCGGCGGCATCTCCGAGACCAAGAAGATCTGCGATATGGCTAACATCTACGATGCTGCTGTTCAGCTCCACATCTGCGGCGGTCCTATCGCTACAGCTGCAAGCCTTCAGGTCGAGGCAGTCATCCCCAACTTCCTGATCCACGAAGTCCACGAGGGCGCTATCAAGAAGGATATGAGAGATCTCGGAATGTACGAGGACATCAAGCCGGTCAACGGTTACTACGAAGTTCCAGATCGTCCGGGCATCGGCCAGGAGCTCTCCGAGCAGGCACTCAACGAGGCTGCTAACATCTACACCTGCCAGTAAGGCATACGGAGGCCGTGGAAATGGCTATCAAGGTTTACGGCAGCAATGTCTGCCCCGGAACTATGAGGTTCATATCTATCCTCACATCGCACGGAGTGATGCCCGCCTTTATAAATGTGACTGGCTCCATAGATCATCTGAAGGAGTTCATAACCTTCAGGGACAACAGCGAGCTTTTCGCAGGAGTAAGAGGCACCGGAGCTATAGGTTTCCCCCTGATACAGCTCGAAGACGGCACTTACACCAGAGATGTCAACAAGGTGCTTAAAGACCTTGGGATAGATGAAGAAATGAAGTTCGGTAAATAAAAAAAAGAGGGTGCCTGGAAAGGTGCCCTCTTTTATTATGCATCGGAAGAACCGTCCCCCTGATGCATGCATCGGAAGAACCGTCCCCCTGATGCGGGTTTAGTATTCGAAGCTGCCTTCGTAGACTATCTGGGCACTGCCGGTGAGCAGGACGCGTTCGTCTGTGTAGTTTACGGTAAGGTCTCCGCCGGGCAGGCGCACCACTACGTCCGTACCCTTTGCTAGCAGCCCGTTCTCGCAGGCTGCTATGACTGCCGCGCAGGCGCCGGTGCCGCTGGCCAGGGTGACTCCGCTGCCGCGCTCCCACAGCCTTACCGCTAGGCTGCCGCGGTCGGAGATCCTTACGAACTCCGCGTTCACCTTTTCCGGGAAGAGCGGCGAGTACTCGAATGCGGGGCCGACGGTCTGAAGATCCAGGGCGTCCAGGTCGCCTACGAACACCACGCAGTGCGGGTTGCCCACGGACACGCAGTTTATGCGGTATTCCTGCCCTCCTATAACTGCCGGGCAGTCCACTATATGTTTAGCTGCCAGCTGTTCCTCAGAAAGCTTTTCAGCCCCGAAGGCGCCTTGCTTTGCCAGGGCAGCAGCGTCAACCGGGACCTTTGCAGCCTCCAGCTCCGCCCTTCCCATGTCTACAGTTACGGAGCTCACCTTACCGTCGCGGATGAAGAGCTGCAGATGCTTAATGCCGCTGCCGGTCTCCACGCTCATGCGGGTGCTGCGCACATAGCCCTTATCGAACATGTACTTGCCCACGCAGCGCAGGTTGTTGCCTGCAACTGGGCTTTCGGAACCGTCGCGGTTGAAGCTGCGCATCCTGACATCGGCCTTCTGGGACTTTTCGATAAGCACTATGCCGTCCCCGCCTATGCCGTAGTGAGGCCTGCAGAGGCTCACGCAAAGGCTCTGCGGACAGCTGATGCTGCCGTCGAAGTTCTCTATAAAGATGTAGTCGTTGCCGCAGTCCTGCATCTTGGTGAAGGCTATCTTCTGCCTCCACACGCGCATGTTGTTGATATCTATGAGCTCCGTGTTGGAGAGCGTGAAGCCGCTGGCTATCATGTCCGCCAGTGCGTTTGCGGTGTCCAGGGACGTAAGGCAGGGTATGCCGAGCATCATGGCGCGCCTGTGCAAGGCTATAAAATCGCCCATCGTAGCGTCTTTTACCGCTCCAGTATAGATTATATATCTTACGGCCTTTTCGTCCATCAGAGAGGCTATTTCGGGGCTCTCAGAGGCATTGCCGACCGCGTTTACCGGTATGCCTGCGCCGCCTATGGCAGCTGCTGTACCTGTGGTTGCGTAAAGCGCTATTCCAAGGGCGTGGAGCCTTCTTGCCAGGGGTATTATCTCCGGGTAGTCGTTAGTTTCTACGCTCAGCAGCGCTCCGCAGCTGCGTTCTGCAGCCGAAGGAACCGTAAATCCTGCCGCCGTCAGGCCCTTGAACATGGCCTCCGGAAGAGTCCTGCCTATGCCAAGGACTTCGCCTGTGGACTTCATCTCAGGGCCAAGTATGGAGTTGGCGTCGTTCAGCTTTTCGAAGGAGAATACAGGCACCTTTACCGCGTAGTAAGGAGGCGTCCTGTACAGCCCTACCCCGTAGCCGAGGTCCTTGAGCCTTGCTCCGAGCATCACCTGAGCCGCAAGGTCCACCATGGGAACGTTGGTTACCTTGCTTATGTAAGGCACTGTGCGCGAAGCCCTGGGGTTGACCTCTATTACGTAGAGCTCGCCTGCGTAGATCAGGTACTGGATGTTTACCAAGCCCCTGGTGCCAAGCGCCAGAGCCAGCTTTTCCGAAACGCTGCAGATGCGCTGCAGCTGGCTGTCCGTAAGGTTGTAAGGCGGGTAGACCGCAATTGAGTCCCCGCTGTGAACGCCCGCGCGCTCTATGTGCTCCATGATGCCGGGGATCAGAACGTCCTCGCCGTCGGAGATGACGTCCACCTCCAGCTCCGTGCCTGGCATATACTTATCCACCAGCACGGGGTTTTCTATGCCGCCTGCCAGTATGCCGCGCATGTAGCGCTCCGTGGTGGCAGCATCCCTGGAAATGGTCATGTTCTGGCCGCCTATAACGTAGGACGGACGCAGCAGCACCGGGTAGCCCAGCTCTTCTGCCGCAGCAAGGGCTTCCTCCAGGGTGTTTACGCCATGCCCTTTGGGCCTGCTGATGCCAAAGCTTTCCAGCAGGGCGTCAAAGCGCGCCCTGTCCTCCGCAAGGTCTATGCCGTCCGCGGAAGTGCCCAGGATCTTAACGCCTTTTTCGTCCAGAAACTTGGTGAGCTTTATTGCTGTCTGGCCGCCGAAGGCCACAACGACTCCAACAGGCTTTTCCACCTGCACTATGTTCCAGACGTCCTCCTTGCACAGGGGCTCAAAGTAGAGCCTGTCCGCTGTGTCGTAGTCTGTGGAGACCGTCTCCGGGTTGTTGTTTACTATAACTACATTGTAGCCCATCTTGCGGAGGGTCCACACGCAGTGCACAGAGCTGTAGTCGAACTCTATGCCCTGCCCTATCCTTATGGGGCCGGAGCCGAGGACCATTACCACGGGCTTTCCGCTGCGAGCAAACTCCCTGCTCTCGCACTCTCCGCCGAAGCAAGAGTAGAAGTACGGGGTCTCCGCGTCGAACTCCGCGCCGCAGGTGTCCACCATCTTGTAGGAGAAATGCCCATCCGGCAGGGTCTTTACGCCGCTGATGCGCTTTATGGCCTCGTCCGTATAGCCGAAGCTCTTGGCCAGCTGGTAGTCCTCCTCCGTGATGTTTCCGAAGCATATGCGGTCCTCCAGAGCTGCCATGCCGGCAAGCTTTGCAAGGAACCACTTGTCTATCTTTGTTATTGTGTGTATATCGTCTATGCTGACGCCGCTCTTTATAGCCTCAAAGACTGTAAAGAGGCGGTGGTCGTCCTGCTCCCGCAGCCTTTCGGAAAGCGGCTTGGAGGAAATTGCAGGCGCGTTGAGGCTGTCCAGGGAGATCTCAGCTCCGCGCACAGCCTTCATCAGGGCCATCTCGAAGCTCGGAGCTATAGCCATTACCTCTCCGGTGGCCTTCATCTGGGTGCCGAGCTTTCTGGAAGAGCCCGCAAACTTGTCGAAAGGCCACTTGGGCAGCTTAACTACCACGTAGTCCAGCGTTGGCTCAAAGCAGGCGCAGGTCTTGCCTGTGATGTCGTTTTTTATCTCGTCCAGGGTGTAGCCCAGAGCTATCCTGGTGCTTATCTTTGCTATGGGGTAACCGGTGGCCTTGGATGCCAGAGCCGAAGACCTGGACACCCTGGGGTTCACCTCTATTACCGCGTATTCGAAGCTGTCCGTGTTTAAGGCAAACTGGCAGTTGCAGCCGCCTACTATCCCTATTTTGCTTATAATATCAAGGGATGCGGAGCGCAGCATCTGATACTCTTTGTCGGAAAGAGTCAGAGCAGGCGCCACTACTATGGAGTCCCCTGTGTGTATGCCTACGGGGTCGAAATTTTCCATGGAGCAGACAGCAATAACGTTGCCTGCGGCGTCCCTCATAGTCTCGAACTCTATCTCCTTCCAGCCGGAGATGCAGCGCTCGACAAGGATCTGGGTTATAGGGGAAAGGTCCAGGCCGTTCCTTGCTATTACCGCAAGCTCCTCCGCATTGGCTGCTATTCCGCCGCCGCTTCCGCCAAGGGTGAAGGCTGGCCTTACTATTACCGGGTAGCCTATCTCCTCCGCAACTTTCAGGGCGGTCTCAACGTCCTGAGCTATCTCGGAAGGCACCACGGGCTGGCCCATCTCCTTGAGTGTGTCCCTGAAAAGCTCCCTGTCTTCCGCCTTGTCTATGGCGTCTATGTCGGAGCCCAGAAGGCGCACGCCGTACTTGTCCAGCACGCCAGCCTTGGAAAGCTGCATGGCTATGGTAAGGCCGGTCTGGCCGCCGAGGCCTGCCAGAAGACCGTCCGGGCGCTCCTTTTCTATGATGCGCTCCACGGTCTTTGCCGTAAGAGGCTCCAGGTATATCGCGTCCGCCAGGTTCTTATCCGTCATAATTGTGGCGGGGTTGGAGTTGACCAGGAC
>CADALS010000097.1 GCA_902788795.1 uncultured Eubacteriales bacterium
ACAATTGTCAAACTAACGGACTTACGCCATCACTTCGATCGGCAAACTGAAAGATCAGTAAAGGAGAAAGATCATGGCTAAAACATACTTTGAACCTGGACGCGACATACCCGTCTACGCAGAATGCGATGTTCTTGTAGTCGGATCGGGTGCAGCCGGACACAGCGCCGCTGTAGCTGCAGCCAGAGCCGGAGCCAAGGACGTCATCCTTATGGAGCGCTACGGTTACTCCGGAGGCGATGTAACCGGCGACTACGTACTCATGGTCCCCAAACTCTCCTGGAAGACCCTCCCCTTCGTAAGAGGACTTCAGGAAGAGTGGTTCGACCGCATGGAAAAGAACGCCCCCGGATCCACCTGGGGCCCCCGCATGGAGGACATAGGCAAGCAGGATAAGGCTCTGATCTACCGCTGGAGCCACAAGATGGACACATCCAGCCCCAGCGAGCCGAAAATGCTGGTGCGCTCCGTCTATTACGACGGCCCTCAGCTGGAGATAGAGCTGGACATGATGCTCCTTGAGCTCAAAGACCGTATCAGGATCATGTACCACAGCTGGGGCACCAGGCCTATCATAGAAGACAACGTCATGAAGGGCGTCATCTTCGAGAGCAAGGAAGGCCGCCAGGCAGTGCTTGCCAAGATAGTCATAGACGCCACCGGCGATGGAGACCTTTACCGCCAGGCAGGCGTCCCCTACGAGCACCTTTCCGACCAGAAGACCCGCTCGCACTGCACCACACTTGCGTGGCGCGTAGGCGGCGTGGACACCGATTACCTGCTGGAGTGGCGCAGGGCGCATCCGGACGAATGGATGGCAGCAGTTAAGGAGCTGCAGAAGATACAGGGCTACAGCGGCGGAATGCCCTGCTGGGACGAGCCGAACGGCAACCTGCTGGTCTTCAACAAGCTGGAAGACATGGACTGCGCATCCATAAAGGACCTGACCCACACAGAGGTCACCGTGCGTTCCAAGATCCGCGCCGTGATAGATTACTGCAAGCAGGCCATCCCCGGCGCTTACAGAAACATGTATCTGATGAGCATAGCTCCGCAGACCGGCGTGCGCTGCAGCAACAGGCTCATAGGCGAGTACGTCATGAGCCCCGCCGACTGGCTCTTTGCAAAGCAGCACGACGATGTAATAGCATGGCACTCCACCATCTGCCGCATAAACGACTGCGCGCCTGTTGAGATCCCCTACAGGGCGATAGTTCCAAAGGGCGTGGACAACCTCCTCTGCCCGGGCAGGCACCTGTCCGCAGACCACGTGTCCATAGACTGGCTGAACCTGATCCCGCAGTGCATAGGCACAGGCCAGGCAGCCGGTGTTGCAGCGGCCGTGGCGCTGGAGAAGGGTACAGGCACACGCGATGTGGACATCAAGGCTGTCCAGGACATCCTTGTGGATCAGAACGTGCCTCTGCCCAGAAACGACAAAGTCAGCAAAGAGTATACCGAACTGGTCGATGAATATGAGCACGGCCTCTACACCGATCTTGCCAAGAAGATGCTGGCCGATCCGGAGGTCATGAAGGCTTACAGGCAAGGCTAGGACGGTTCTCAGATCTCCAGACCCGGGGAAGGTCCTCAGGTTTGCAAAACAAATCAAAAAGGCGGCATCCATTGCGGTGCCGCCTGTGTTATACTGTTTTAAAACATCAAACTACGGAAGGGCAACAAAGTGAACTACCGCAAAGACAAATACGGAAATGAGATCTCCATCCTCGGCTACGGCTGCATGCGCTTTACAACCAAGGCCGGCCGCATAGACCTGGACAAGGCCCAGGAAGAGCTGCTGGCCGCCTTTAGCGCCGGCGTCAACTACTACGACACCGCCTACATCTACCCCGGCTCCGAGGCCGCCCTGGGCGAGATCTTCGAGCGCACCGGCATCCGCGACAAGGTCTACATAGCAACCAAGCTGCCGCAGTACCTGATCAAGAGCGTGGAAGGCGCCGAAAAGCTGCTTGCTGAAGAGCTCAAAAGGCTCCGCACGGATCACATAGACTACTACCTGATGCACATGCTCAGCGACGACAAGACCTGGGGCAGGCTCTGCGAGCTTGGCATAGACAAGTGGCTGCTGCAGAAGAAGGCCGAGGGCACCATACGCCAGGTGGGCTTTTCCTACCACGGCAGCTCCGACGCGTTCTGCAGGCTCATAGACGCCTGGGACTGGGATTTCTGCCAGATCCAGTACAATTACCTTGACGAACACAGCCAGGCAGGCCGCACAGGCGTGGACCACGCGGCTGCCAAGGGCGTTCCTATAATAATCATGGAGCCGCTGCGCGGAGGAAAGCTGGTAAACAAGCTGCCGGAAGCCGCGCTCAAGGCCTTCCGCGAGCACCCCGTGCAGCACAGCCCGGCCCAGTGGGCCTTCAAGTGGCTCTGGGACCAGCCGCAGATCACCTGCGTGCTGTCCGGCATGAACTCCCTGGAGATGGTCCGCGAAAACTGCGAATGCGCCGCAAGCTCCGCCGCAGGGGAACTGACCGATGCGGATCGCGCCATGCTGGCTAAGGTGGTGGAGGCCATCCGTTCTAAGACCAAGGTGGGCTGCACCGGCTGCCGCTACTGCATGCCGTGCCCCAAAAACGTTGATATTCCGGGCACTTTTGCGGCTTACAACGTGCGCTACGCAGACGGCTGGTTTGCCGCCACAAGGGAGTACATAATGTGCACCCTGCTGCGCAAGGAGACCACGTCCGCTTCGCAGTGCGTGCGCTGCGGCCTCTGCGAAAAACACTGCCCGCAGGGCATAGCCATACGCGACGAGCTCGCCAACGCCCGCAAGGTGCTGGAAGGCCCCGTCTACAAAGTAGCCCGCAAAGTCATCCCCCTCATCATGAAATACTAAGGACTGTTCTGCATCAGGCGCATCAGGGGGACGGTTCTTCCGATGCATGCATCAGGGGGACGGTTCTTCCGATGCACATTAAAGGAGATGACCATGAAGATCTGGCTTGACGACCTCCGCCAGCCGCTCCCGGAATACGTCTGGGTAAAGAGCGTCGGCGAGGCAAAACGCGTAATAAAAGAGTGCCGCCTGGGCGGCATCCCAATAGAAGAAGTCAACCTGGACTACGAGCTGGGCGAATACGAGCTGGACGGCGGCAAAGGCCTGCGCCTGCTGGAGTGGCTCGCGGACCAGGAGCTCTTCCTGCCCTGCGATGTGCACTCCACCCACATCTACGGCCGCTCGCTGATGCAGAAATTCATAGAAGACAACTGGCCGCAGGAGGCCGGAATGTAAAGCAAGGAGGGCGCCGTGCCTATCGATCAAGGCGGTATCAACACAGTAAAAATAGGCGCCAGGGAAATGGACTGGTTCCGTTTCGGCAATGAAGTCGGCCCCAAAGTCGTTATCCTGCCTGGCGTTTCGCTCAAAAGCGTGATCAGCGCCAAAGACGCCATAATAAACGCCTACGCGCTGCTGGCCCAGGACTACGATGTCTACCTCTTCGGCCGCATCCGCATCTTCCCGGAGGGCTACGACGTCCGCCAGATGGCGGAGGACACCCTGCAGGCGCTCAAAGCCGTGGGCTTAAAGGACGTTAACATCATGGGCGTGTCCCAGGGCTCCATGATGGCCCTGGAAATGGTCCTCAGAGAGCCGCAGACCGTGCGCTCCCTGATGCTCTGCAGCGCCGCCGCCCGCGTAGAGGACCCCGGCGCCCTCAGGACCTGGCTGGCGCTTGCCGAAAAGCGGGATCTGCCCTCGCTGATGCAGTCCTTCGGCGAATACGTTTACACGCCGTCGTTTTTTGCGCAATATAAAGACCTGATCATTGCCTCCGGAAACGGCGCAAGCGATCAGGACTTTAAAAACTTTGTTATTTCCCTTAAGGGCACGATCGGCTTCAGCTGCTGCGACCGGCTCAAGGACATCCGCTGCCCGGCCATTGTTATTGGCGCGTCCGAAGACCGCGTCCTTGGCGTGCAGGCGTCCTACGATCTGGCCCGCCGGCTCAGCTGCGAAAGCTTTATCTACGAAGGCCGTGGCCACGGCGTCTACGACGAAGCTCCGGACTACCTTACCCACATAAAGGGCTTTCTGGACAAACTGTATAGGTAGCCGCCAGGCGGTAATCTGCAGCTGCCAGACGGTAATCTGCAGCCGCTACGCGGTAAATTCCACCACCCCGCGCGCATCCGGCTCATCCATTATGATCTCGCCGGCCGCGGGCACTTTTATTGTGCCGCTCCAGGGGTTCTTGATGCTGTCGATGGGCGCAGTCAGCTCCGCCTCCACCTCCGACCTTTCGAAGGAGAGGTCCGTATCTATCATCTTGCAGCCTATCAGCTTCAGGCCCTTGCAGTAGCAAAGCGGCTGGGTGCCGATTATGGTGCAGTTCTCAAAGGTCACATCCTCGCAGTACCAGGCCAGGTACTCGCCCTTGATGACGCTGTTTCTGACCACCACGTTCTTTGCGTGCCAGAACGCGTCCTTGGTATCGAAATTGCAGTTCTCAAAGACCGAATCCGTGATGTACTGGAAGGAGTATTTGCCCTTCAGATTGACGTCACTGAAATTCAGTTGCTCGGATCTCATCATAAAATACTCGCCCTCGGCGCTGGAATCCTTCATGTTTATGCCGCGCACGGACCAGCCGAACTCAGGCGAGATGATGCTGCAGCCCTCGATGGAAACGTCCGCGCATTCGCGCAGGGCCTTGATGCCGTGCAGCTTGGTGTCCTTGATCCTGATGTCCCTGGAGTACCACAGGGCAGCCCTGCAGTTTGGGGTCAGCTCGCAGCCCTCGATGGAAAGGTGCTCGTCGTGCCAGAACGGGTAGCGCAGGTCGAAGAAGCAGTCCTTTACCTCCACGTTGCGGCTCTCCTTAAGCGCGCTCTCGCCGTCCGCCGGGCCCTCGAAGCGGCAAGCCACCACCTGCACGCCGTTGCTTTCGTACAGCGCGCGTTCCTGATCGAAGCTCTGATCCTTGAATATAGTCATATGTTTTTCTGCAGCAGCCGCGCCGGCGTCCGCCGCTTTTCCTTTCGTGTCTTTTTCTGCATCCTAAAAGCAAGCTATTATAACACAGTTTTTGCACCCGCGTTACCCAAACTTCTGATATAATACAACACAATAAACTTAGGGACGGGACCCCAGCCTGCCACAAACTCGGGGACGGTTCCCCGGCCCACCATCAACAGAGGCAAAATGAGTATAAAAATAGTTTTCACAGACGCAGACGGAACTCTGCTCAACAGCAAGCACCAGGTGTCGCCGCGCACCGCAGCGGCCATCCGCGAGCTCAACCGGCAGGGCATCCCCTTTGTAATAATGTCCGGGCGCGCGCCGCAAGGCATATACATGATAGCCGACGAATACGGCTTCGACTGCTGCGCCGCAGCTTTTTCCGGCGGCCTTCTTCTGGACTCGCATCGCAGCGAGGTCTGCTCCAGGACCTTCTCCCAGCAGACCGCCCAGCAGGTAATGGATTTCATAAAAGACCGCGGGCTGGACTGCCTCTGCGGCATCTTCAGCTACGACCGCCTGATCGTCGCCGACACGACGCTTCCCAGCGTGCAGCGCGAAGTCAGCATCATCAAAAAAGTCCCGGAAGAGGGCGGCCTGGAACTGCTCCCGCCGGGCCAGGGCGTGCACAAGCTGCTGGGCCTTTGCGGCGAGGGCAAGCTGGACGACATCCAGCGCCAGGTAACGGCGGCCTTCCCGCAGCTCTGCATAACCCGCTCCACCGACACTTACCTGGAGATAATGCCGGCCGGAGTCAACAAGGGCGATGCTGCCCGCTTCTTCTGCCAGCGTTTTGGCATAGACCCTGCCGACGCCGCGGCCTTCGGGGACCACTACAACGACCTCGAAATGCTTAAGGCCGTTGGGCACCCCTTCCTTATGGGCAACGCCCCCGGCACCCTTAAGACCGAACTGCAGGGCCTCGCCACCCTCACCGCTGACTGCGATCACGACGGCATCGCCGCGGCACTCGGGGACGGTTCTTAGGTGCGGCACTTTGGGGACGGTTCTCTGGTGCCAACTTCACAATTCGACGCTGAAT
>CADALS010000098.1 GCA_902788795.1 uncultured Eubacteriales bacterium
CACCACGTCGCCGGTGGCGCCGAGGCCCATCTTGTACATCGGGTAAGCGTAGGACGCTATGCCTCTGCCGGTAGCCTCCGGGTCGATGTTCTGGAACGCGGTCTGTATCCTGAAGAAGAAAATGTAGTAAACTGTCAGGAAGCCCAGCGAGGCGATAACCGTAGTTGCGGTCTTGTTGGGGAACAGGCCGGCCACCAGAGCCACCAGCCAGCCGAGCACGCAGGACAGCGCCGTCACCAGCAGCGCCAGGAAGAGCAGGCTGATTATCTGCAGCACGATTGCCGTGGGGCTGACGGCGCGCTCTATCCAGGAGTAGATGTACCCCGGCAGGGTGCCTATCAGCACGAATAGCAGGGACATCAAGTAGACCGAGACCATTCTGGCCGCCAGCAGCTTGCCTGTGGGTATTGGCATGGCCAGCAGCAGAGCGTTGTCTTTGGGCTTAAACAGTGTGTTGTAACTGGAGAAAACGCTGCCAAACAGCGCCAGAATAAGGCCCATCATGCCGACCAGGGCCATGTAGAGCCAGTTATCGGGGCCTATAACATCCCCGAGTATCAGCGAATAGCTGAAGAATGCGGAGCCCAGGGATATGAAGATCAGCACAAAGAGGATGGCAAACGCTACGATCACCAGCGGATTGCGCTTTTTACCTCTTTTGCGGTCTATCGTTATGGTGCTCAGGACCGCGGTAAGGTCCTTTTTTATAAGTGTACGGAGCATGGCTTACCTCCCGAGGGAACTGTCCTTTTCCTGGGCCAGTTCCAGGAAGACGTCTTCCAGTGAAACATCGCCCACGACCTCTTCCATGGTGCCGGATTTGACCAGCTTGCCGTTCTTGATGATGGCAACTTTATCGCAGAGCTTTTCGGCAACTTCCAGCACGTGGGTGGAGAAGAAGATGGCGCCGCCGCGGTTGCAGATGTCTCTCATGATCTGTTTTACCTGGTGGCTGGCCACTGGGTCCAATCCAACGAACGGTTCGTCCATTATAATTAACTTAGGATCGTGGATCAGCGCAGAAATGATGGCCAACTTCTGTTTCATACCGTGGGAGTAGCTGCTGACCGGGTTGGCCAGGCTGGGCTCCAGCTCAAAGGTGCTGGCGTAGGTGTGTATGCGCTCCGCGCGGGTGTCCGGGTCCACGCCGTAGATGTCTGCAATAAAGTTCAGGTACTGTATACCTGTCATGAACTCGTAAAGGTCCGGGTTGTCCGGGATGTATGCCATAACGCTCTTGCAGGCGATGGGCTCTGTGCGCACGGAGTGTCCGTCCACGTAGATCTCGCCGGCATCGAACTGCATTATGCCTGTTGCCGCCTTGATCGTAGTGGTCTTGCCGGCACCGTTGTGGCCTATAAAGCCGTAGATCTCACCGGGCTGGATGTGGAGCGAAAGGTCGTCCACCGCGACCTTGTTCCCGAAAGTCTTAGTTAAATGTTCTATCCTTAGCATTTTATTCCCCCTTTATCATAGTATCATAGCTATCATAGGGGACGGTTCTCTATGCTAATTCTAGCATAGGGGACGGTCCTCTGAATTATTTAAACAGTATAATAGGTGCCTGATTGCACTTTCGTATAATATATTGAACAAATACTTAATATAATAGTTAAATGTCCAGCCACCTGCCGCAGTGAGGGCAGTGTTTGGTAACTATAACGTTCGCGTTGAGCGTTCCAAAGTGCTTTCCGCAGTATGGGCACTTATTGAACAGTGCCAGCAGCGCGACCATCACGACCATAGCTCCCAGGGTGATATACGCGAAAAGCGTTACTCCTGTGACCGAGAAAATGATCGCGCAGATGATCAGCATCAGCGCAAGCCCAATAGCCGTTTTTATAAGAGTTTTAAGTTTCATGATCTGCCTCTTTCAGCTTCAGATGTCAATATCCAGCGGCTTGTCTATTTCCTCGCCAACGTACTTGCCGTTCTTCTTCCGCTGGCGCACGCATTCAGACAGCAGGTACTCTATCTGCCCGTTGACTGAGCGGAAATCGTCCTCGGCCCAGGCCGCTATCTGGTTATACAGTTTTTCTGACAGCCTCAGTGGGACTTGTTTCTTCTCTGCCATTGCTTTATCCTTACACGAAATCAGGGACAGTTCTCAGGCTTGCCCTAGTACAGGCTTCCGGAGTTGACTATGGGCTGGGCGTCCTTGTTGCCGCAGAGCACCACCAGCAGGTTGGATACCATGGCCGCCTTGCGCTCTTCGTCCAGCTCCACGGTGTTCTTTTCTGCCAGGCGCTCCAGGGCCATCTCCACCATTCCAACAGCTCCGTCCACTATCATCTTGCGTGCGTCAATTATAGCAGACGCCTGCTGCCTCTGTAACATAACGGCTGCTATCTCCGGCGCGTAGGCCAGGTAGGTTATGCGGGCCTCGATGATCTCTATTCCTGCGAAATCCACCTTAGACTGGATCTCGTCCTTGATACGGTTTGCAACAAGCTCCGAACTTCCGCGGAGGCTGCCCTCGTCCGCCACGCCGTCGCCTGTGGTATCGACATTGGGCGCCACGTCGTAGGGGTAGATGCGGACTATGTTGCGGACCGCGGAATCGCACTGCAGGGAGAGGTACTCCTTGTAGTTGTCCACGTTGAAGACCGCCTTGGTGGTGTCCACGACGCGCCACATAACAGCGATACCGATCTCCACGGGGTTGCCCAGGGCGTCGTTTATCTTCTGGCGGCTGTTGTTGAGGGTCATGACCTTAAGGGAGATCTTTTTGCCGGAGCTGCTTCCGACCTGCGCTTCCACGCCGCCGCTGAGCATCACCTTGGCGAGGTTCTTGCCGGCGCCGCTGTCTACATCTCCGCTCTGGTTGAGCTTGGTGTCGGCCGCCGGGTTCACCGCCGTGCAAAACGGGTTGACCCAGTAGAAACCGTCGTCCACCAGGGTGCCGTAGTACTTGCCGAACAGGGTAAGCACCAGGGCTTCCTTGGGCTTAAGGACTTTGAGGCCCAGCAGCAGTATCCAGCCGAACGCTATCCAAAGGATGCAAGGGACCAGCAGCGCGGGGCTTCCCAGTATTCCGCCGCCTATAACGCCGCCAATAGCCGCGATGTAGAGAACTATTACGAGCAGGAGCACCAGCATCCCGTTCTTTTTGCCTTTTAAAACCTTTTCCTGCATTGTATTTACCTCCGTAAAACGCGAAACGAATCATTGTGATATCAAAATAATATCACGCGTTCCCAAAAAGTCAATACATTTTCGCACTCGGGGACGGTTCTTAGGTGCCAACTTCACAAAATTACTAATATGGTGTCATTTGCAACACAAAAGCGGCAGTATTTATGGTAAAATAAAACGCTAAACATAAAGGAGGACCGTCCCCTATGATGGCCTGTGGGGATATACAAGAAAGGAAAAGGGCATGAGAAAACTTATAAAGAACAATGTCAGCTGGGTCGGATACATCGATTGGGAGCTGGAGAGCTTCCACGGAGACGAGCTCTCCACCTACAACGGCTCCAGCCAGAACGCTTATCTTATAGAAGAGGAAAAGACCGTCCTGATAGATACCGTCTGGACCCCGCACCGCTTCGATTTCGTAGAGAACCTCAAACAGGAGGTGGACCTCAATAAAATAGACTTCATCGTGGCCAACCACGGCGAGTGTGACCACTCCGGCTCCCTCACCGCGCTCATGGAGCTCATCCCGGACACCCCCATCTACTGCACCGCCAACGCGGTCAAGAGCATAGAAGGCCAGTACGGCAAGCGCGGCTGGAACTTCCATGTGGTAAAGACCGGGGATTCCGTGGACATAGGCAACGGCAAGAAGCTCATCTTCGTTGAGATGCGCATGCTCCACTGGCCGGATTCCATGGCAACATTCATGACCGGGGACAACATCCTGTTCTCTAACGACGCCTTTGGCCAGCACTTTGCTGTTGGCGAGCTCTGGGCGGACAAGGCGGACCAGTGCACCCTCTGGAAGGAAGCCATCAAATACTACGCAAACATCCTCAGCCCGTTCTCCGGCGTGCTCTCCAAGAAGCTCAAGGAGATCGCAGGGCTTGGCCTGACATTCGAGATCATCGCTCCGTCCCACGGCGCCATCTGGAGGGAAGATCCCATGCAGATCGTGCGCAAGTACGCGGAGTGGTGCGAGGCCTACCAGGAGGACCAGGTCACCATCGTCTACGACACCATGTGGGAGGGCACCGCAAAGATAGCGCACCAGATAGCGGCGGAAGTTGCAAAGCAGAGCCCCAAGACCGTGGTCAAGGTCTTCAACATCGCAAAATCGGACAAGAACGATGTTGCCACCGAGGTCTTTAAGTCCAGGGCTGTTGCTGTGGGCTCCCCCACGGTGGTCAACAGCATACTGTCCAGCGTAGCCGGCTGGCTGGAGATGATAAAGCAGCTCAAGTTCAAGGGCAAGAAGGCCGCGGCGTTCGGCTGCTACGGCTGGAGCGGAGAAGGCGTCAAAGTCCTGCAGGAGCGCCTTGCGGACGCAGGATTTGAGGTAATAGAAGAAAACGTCAGGAGCCTGTGGAACCCGGAAGAGGCGGACTTCGCCCAGATCCCGGCTCTGGTAAGAAGCCTCGTCGGCACCCCCGAAGAGGAAGAAGTCAAGGAGGAGAACAACGGTATGAAGAAGTACGAGTGCGACCCCTGCGGTTATGTTTACGACCCCGCTGTAGGCGATCCGGACAACGGCATCGCTCCCGGCACTGCCTTTGAGGACCTGCCCGATGACTGGTGCTGCCCCGTCTGCGGCGTCGGCAAAGACATGTTCAAGGAAGTCTAACATAGGGGACGGTTCTCTATGCTGAAAATCGCATAGGGGACGCTCCTTGGAACAGCAACTGAATTTCAGTGCAAAGCAAAAGCCCCGCTTTCCGGCGGGGCTTTCGTCATCTGTGAGCCTTGGTTTTTCAAGGCTTTCCGGCTTTTTAGTTCTGTGGCACCTGAATCAGGCTCATGGAGCCTTCGCCCATGACTGTGGGCAGCTTGCCGTCCCAGTTGTCGTAGTACATCTTCTGCAGGATATTGTTGTTGAGGCTTTCGGATATCAGCCTGTTGGCTTCGGCCTCTGCCTCCGCCTTCACCTTCAGCTCGTATGCCTGGGCGTCGGCGTTGATCTTGCGGACGTTGGCCTCAGCTTCGGCCTCCACCAGCTTCTGGCTGGCCTCGGTCTCGGCGCGCAGCTTGTTCTGCTGAGCCACCTGCTTGGCTTCAACAGCGTCCGTGAAGGAATCCTTGAAGTCGATGTCTGTGATCGAAGTGCTGATCACTATTATGTTGTAGTTTGCCAGCTTTTCGGAGAGCATGTCCTCTATCGAGTTTGCCAGCTCGGCGCGCTCGCCTATGAGGTCCTCCGCGTTGTACTTGGCGCACACGGTCTTGACGCATTCAGCCACGTTCGGGACGATCACTACATTGTAGTAGTCGGGGCCGATGGTGCTGTAGATGGTCTTGGTGTCGCGGCTGGCTATCTGGAAGTTCAGCGCGTAGTTTACAAGCACTTCCTGGATGTCCGAGGAGAAGCACGACAGGTCGACTGTCTTTACCTGGATCCTGGTATCCATCTTGACTACGCTCTGCCAGGGAGCCTTAAGGTGCAGGCCCGGATCCAGGGTGCGGTCCGTAACTTTACCGAAGTTGGTAACGATGCCGGTGTACCCGGTCGGGATCCTGACAACGCAGCTGGTTGCGATGACGATGGCAGCGATTATCACTGCTATAGCGATGACCACTGCTTTTCCGGCTTTTCCAAAGCCTTTGCCCTGCGGCGCGGTCCTGAATTCCATATTCATTTTTTTCCCCTGTTCTGCAAAATCTCTCGATCCTTGTTCCTCCTGAACAAAGCATTCGCGGCTTGCCGCCCTGTGCGGTTTGCCCCCTGTTTGCATGTAAATTGTAGCGCGCGGGGCGCCCTTGTTAAATAATTAACGGTCATAAATACCCGCTCGTAATTTGCTGTTTTAGCGAAATAGGAGGTTAAAGGGGACGGTTCTTCTTCACATTTTGGGAGGTTAAAGGGGACGGTTCTTCTTCACATTTTGGAA
>CADALS010000099.1 GCA_902788795.1 uncultured Eubacteriales bacterium
CCATGGTACCGCACGAGCCTTTCCTGTTCTCCAGGACCATAGAAGAAAACATAAAGATAGCATCCAGGGCCTTCACAAGGGAGGATGTTAAGGAGGCCGCAAAGGCTGCCTGCCTGGACGAGGCCGTAGAGAGCTTCTCCAAGGGCTACGACACCTTTGTAGGAGAGCGCGGCGTTACGCTTTCCGGCGGCCAGAAGCAGCGCGCAGCTATCGCAAGGGCGCTGATCTCCAACGCTCCGATAATGATATTCGACGACTCCCTGTCGGCTGTAGATACAGAGACCGATGCCAAGGTAAGAAAGGCTCTGGAGGAGCGCTTCGGATCGGCTACGGTAATACTTATATCCCACAGGATAACCACGCTTTCCAAGGCGGACAAGGTAATAGTCCTGGATGACGGCCGCATAGCCGAAGAGGGCACTCCGGACGAGCTCAAGACCGCCGGCGGCATCTACAACATGATCCACGACATCCAGAACGGTGTGGACAGGGATCTTGCAGCCGCGGCAGAGCCTGCAGTCCTGGCGGCGCCAGCAGAGGGAAAGGAGGCAGACCATGAGAACAACTAAAAAAGACGGCAGCCTCCGCTTCTTTGGGATCCCCAAGATGATTCCGCTGGTAAAGCGCTTTAAGAAGGAAGTAGCTATAATATCCATAACCGCGCTGATCTCCGGCGTTCTGGACCTTCTGGGACCGCTGTTCAACAGGTACGCGCTCAACCATTTCGTAACGGAGAACACCCTGGATACCCTGCCGGTATTCATAGTCCTCTACCTGCTGGTGATAGCGGCTATAGGCATCAACGCCTACATAAACATCAGGGTCCAGGTGGCTACGGAAGTTACCATGAACAGGGACATGCGCAACGATGCGTTCTCCCACCTGCAGGAGCTGTCCTTCGACTACTACAGCCAGAACAGCGTCGGCTACATCCACGCCCGCGCCATGAGCGACACCAGCAGGATAGGAAACCTGTTCAGCAACCAGGTGTCGGATACCGTAGAGTTCCTGTTCTACATCGTTGGCGCCATAGTGGTAATGCTTTCTGTAAATGTTAAGCTTACCGGCGCGGTGCTGATAATAGTGCCTATAATAACGGTGTTCTTCAGCATCTTCTACGGAAAGTTGTTCAGCCTGGGCAAGCAGGTAAGGGAGATCAACTCCAAGATCACAGGAAACTTCAACGAGGGCATTACCGGTGCCAAGACCATAAAGTCCCTGGTTATCGAGGACCGCATAGACGAGGACTTCGAGGCCGAGACCAACAACATGTTCCACAAGTCCATGCAGCTTGCAAGGCACAGGAGCGTGTTCGCATCCGTTACAGATCTTGCGGCGTCCTTTGCCCTGGCATTCGTGCTCTGGAAGGGCGGCGTGCTTGCAGCTGAGCAGGTAGGTACCTTCTCCATGTTCATGAGCTACGCTCAGGGCCTCATGGAGCCGGTGCGCTGGCTGGTAGAGACTCTGGCCCTGTTCGTAAACGGCAAGGTAAACATAGAGCGCTACACCAAGCTCATGGAGACCCAGCCCACTGTAAACGACAGCCCGGAAGTTGTCGCAAAGTACGGCGATGCTTTTAAGCCCAGGAAGGAGAACTGGGAAGACATACGCGGGGATATAGAGTTCAGGAACGTGGACTTCAAGTACCCCGGCGCGGACGAATATGTGCTGAAGAACTTCAGCCTCAAGATACCTTTCGGCACCAACGTGGCTATTGTTGGCGAGACCGGCGCGGGAAAGTCCACCATGGCTAACCTGATCTGCCGCTTCTACGAGCCCACCGCAGGCCAGATCCTGGTGGACGGACGCGACTACCGCGAAAGGTCACAGCTGTGGCTGCATTCGGCGCTCGGCTACGTGCTCCAGACCCCGCATCTGTTCTCCGGAACCATAAGGGACAACCTGGTCTACGGCAACCAGAACGCCACCCAAGAGGAGATAGACGAGGCTATAAGGATGGTGTCCGCGGAAGGCCTTATCGCAAGGCTGGATGACGGCATGGATACAGACGTAGGCGAGGGCGGAGATCTGCTCTCCACCGGCGAAAAGCAGCTGATATCCTTCGCCAGGGCAATAATCGCCAAGCCGAAGATCCTGATACTTGACGAAGCCACCGCTTCGGTAGATACTATAACTGAGCAGAAGATCCAGAGCGCTATAGACAAGGTCATCAAGGGCCGCACGTCCATAGTCATAGCCCACAGGCTCTCCACCATAAGGCACGCGGACATAATCCTGGTCGTAGATAACGGCCAGATCGTGGAGCGCGGCAGGCACGAAGAGCTCCTGGCCAAGAAGGGCTACTACTACAGACTCTGGACCCGCCAGTACGAAGACGACGCAGTAGCCGCCGTCTGGTCCAAGAAATAGCAATTGGGGACGGTCCCGAATTGTCATTTTGTAAAAAATTGGGAGAAGAATAATGAAGCATACATTCAAGACAAGCGGCACCTGCGCGCAGTTCATCAATTTCGAGCTTGACGGGGACAAGGTAAAGAACGTTGTGTTCCTCGGCGGATGCAACGGCAACCTCAAGGCCATCTCCAAGCTTATCGATGGCCAGAGCGTGGACTACATCGAGGGCGTTCTTAAGGGCAATACCTGCGGTCCCAGGAGCACATCCTGCGCGGATCAGCTGGCCATTGCTGTAAGGAAGGCTTACGAAGAGGAAAGGGCTGCACAGTAAATAACGGCACGGCTGAGGCTGAGCCGGGGCAGGAGGACTCACTTTTGTGGGAAGAACTTGCAAAAAAGGATAAGCCGCTGGTGCTATACGGCACCGGGAACGCGGCGGAAAAGATCATGAAAGAGCTGGACACACGGAATATCCGGGTGTCCGGCATTTTTGCTTCTGACGGATTTGTGAGGGACCGGTATTTCCACGGTTTCAGGGTGCTGTCTTATGCTGCGGCAAAGGAGCAGTTCGGGGACATGACGGTGCTGCTCTGCTTTGGCTCCCACCTGCCGGAAGTCATGGAAAACATCAAGAGGATAGCTGCTGAGCAGGATTTTTACGCGCCGGACCTTCCGGTGGCAGGCGAGGGCTTGTTCGACCGCGCCTACTATGAGGCCCACAGGGCAGAGCTTGCCTGGGTGAGGGAGCGCCTTGCCGACGAGCAGAGCCGCTTTGTATTCGACAAAGTAATAGAGTACAAGCTGAGCGGCCGCATCCAGCCGCTCCTGGACTGCCAGACCCCCGAACCCGCCAACTGGCAGGTATGCATCAGGGGGACGGTTCTTTCGATGCATGCGCCAAAGGGGACGGTTCTGACTTTTCTGGATCTGGGGGCCTATACGGGGGATACCGTTGAACTGTTCCTGGAGACCCTGGGTGCCCTGCGCGCAGAGCTGGAGCTTGGGGATCTATCTGCCCTTGGCCAGCCGCACATCATAGCGGTGGAACCGGAGGCCCGCAACTTCAGGAAGCTGCAGGAGTACAAAGATAATAGTCTTTCGGACAGCCCTAATTGCAGCATGGAACTGATAAACGCCGCAGCCGGAGACCATAACGGCACAGTAGCCTTCACCCACGGCGCCGGCAGAGGCGGAGCGGAAGGCAAGGGCAAGGTAAGGCAGGTGGAGCTCGTCACAGTGGACAGCCTGCTTGCCGGACGCAGCGCGGACTTCATAAAAATGGACCTGGAAGGTGCAGAAACCGAGGCCATCCGAGGCGCGCAAGCAACAATAAAAAAACACAGGCCATCCATGCTGGTGGCTGCTTACCACCGCACAGAAGACCTGTTTGCAATTCCACATCAGATCCTGCAGATCTGCCCGGACTACAAGCTGTATCTGCGCAAAGATGCCTGCCTGCCCGCATGGGGCGTCAACTACATTTTTCAGCGCTGACAACCGCTACTCGTTCCAGTAGTAATCCTCCAGCGCATCCGCTATAGCGTCCGCAGTCGGCGGGCATCCCATAACGCACTTTGTTGCGCCCTTGCAGCATTTGCCTACGCCAAGGCCGTCGAAGCTTTTGCCTTTAAAGCCCTGGCCAATGCACACATCAACGCCCTTGCTGTATTCAGAAACATATAAAGCCCTGACCAGGTTCGCAAAGCATGCCGAGCAAGCCTGGTCTTGTTTTACGTTCTTTGTGAGTTTCGCAACCAGCCCGGAGGGCCTTGCATAGGCGCCGGCCTCCGAAGGCTCGTTGAGGTCCACAATATCGCTCTCGTCGAACGCGGCAACACCGCCGCCATACTCCTCCGCGAGCTCTATGTAGGGCACCTGCGAAAGCGGCAGCCCCATAAGGCTTGCCCCGTAAGCGTCCAGCTGCACCGCATCCGTGCCAAGGTACATGCGGTTAGTCTCTACAGGAGTGCCGCCTTCCTCAAAATTCAGGTCTCCGCAAATGCTGTCCACGATTATAAGGCGAGGCTTTAGCGCAGCACCCAGAGCCGCTATAGGCTTTGTGAGCCCCATCGCGTGGAAGTGCCTCTTTTCCCTGTCCGGAAGGCAGCCCTTCAGGTTCTTGAGCGCGCAGGTCATAACGGTCTGGCAGTGCCCTTTCAGCACAGGCAGATCCACCAAAAGTCCGGCGTCCAGAGCCTTGCAGCAAATGTCTATATTCCCCACAGCGGTCTTGACAGAGCGCGTCTTGTCCTTTTTAAGGTCGAAAAACGGCACATCGTACTTGCGGCAGACCTCATCGTAGCCCGCGCGGCGCATGGCGCGCATGGTCTCGTCTCCTACCCAGCTGCCCTCAATAACACTGATATCCTTTACCCCGTGAGCCCTGAAGTATTCTATCGCTCCGGAAAGCACTCCCGGGTGCGTTGTGGCTCCGCTCTCTGGCGTACCTGCGATGACAAGGTTTGGCTTAAGCGCCACACTGCCGCCGGCCGGCACCAATTTTATGGCATCCGAGGCCTCAAGCAGTCTCAGCGTCATGTCATGAGCGTCTTTACCGTATATCTGATATATCTTTCCCATATCTAACCTTCCGTTGGATCTTAAAAATTGCTTGCCTTTATGATAGCGTTTTGAGCCTTAACTGTCAAACGCGTCGCAAGTCTCACATGATCCTGAGATTCAAAAAAAATTATTATTATTTGGACAATATCGTATTATAATATAATCAAATAAACAGAAAGGCGGACCGTTTATGAACACAGCATTAGTAATAGGTCTTCTGCTGGCTCTGATCGTAGGGATAAAGACCGACAGCATCATCCTAGCTGTTATTGCCTGGGTCGTATGCACCGCGGCGGTCTATTTCATCCTCAAACTGCTGCACAGCGGAATGGACAAGGGATTTGATAAGGCGTCAGACGCGCTTTCAAAATTAATAGACAAGAAGAAAGAAGGTAAGTAAGTCATGAAAGATCTGATCTGGGCAATATTGCTCCTTGTAGTTGCACTTGGCATCACAGCCTGGTACAAATCCAGCCAGAAGAGCAAAGGTAATATCATTGACAGAAAAAAGGATTTCGCGGAGTACGCGGAGATCTTCACTATAAGGAAGATCACTGACGAAGAGTTCGCGGAGGCTGTGAAAAAGGCCGATTTCAAAGGAACGCTCAACACCACTGTCACCGGGGACACAGGAAAGCTGTTCCTTGAGCAGGGCAAGTATTACAAAGCAAGGATAGCGCACACTCAGCAGAACGAGGACAGCAGTGTTTACCGCTTTGAGTTCCTCAGCTGGACCAGCAAGCACGGCGCTCCGTCTTACAGCATAGAGATGAACAAGCTCATGACCAAGGTCGAAAAGATGTTCCTTGAGATAGATCCGAATGCGCAGGTCGCAAGCGTAAAGAACGAGATCAAGACCGACCGGCACTTGTTCTAAAGGTGGCATCATATGAAATGGTTCATAATACTTTTTGTCGTTGTTTTGGTCCTGATGATAGTGATCAAGGCTGTCTCCAACGGCGTTGACAGCGCAGCCGAGAAAGCTAAGAACGCCAAGGACAGAGCCAATGGCGCTTACGAAGTCAGCAAGAACGAGAATCTCGCCGACCGGTTCAAAAAATAATAAAATAGGGGACGGTTCTC
>CADALS010000100.1 GCA_902788795.1 uncultured Eubacteriales bacterium
TTGATAAGGAAAACGATTGGGGATTCTATTATCATGGTGGAGATAGTGGAGCGCCGTCCGGGCGGGGTAAAAGATATAACGGCGTCTGTTCTGAGGTTGGTCAGAACGAAATCGCAGTCCGAATCCGGACATTTGATCACCTGGAGCTCGTAGTCGTTGTTGCCGGCTATACTGTCCAGGCTGTTTTTTAACATCGTGTCCGCTCCGGTTGCAACGCATAGCCTAAGAGACGGCCTGAGCTCGTTGTCCAGCGCTTTCATTTCTTTTTCCAGCCTGTCGAAATCCGCCAGGAGAATGCGGCTCCTGTGGTAGAAGAATGTGCCTGCCGGCGTTAAAGAAACTCCGTTCTGGCTGCGCACAAAAAGTCTTGTGCCTAATTCTTCCTCAAGCTTTGTAATTGTTTTGCTCACGGCCTGCCGCGAAATAAAAAGTTTGTCTGCCGCAGCAAGGAAACTTTGTGTATTTGCCACAGCCAAAAATGCTCTTAATTGTTTTATATCCATAAATTATTCCTATCCACCCCTGGGGGATGTGATTTTCTTGATAAAATTATAACATTTTACGGGCTTGATGCAACCAAAAGTTGCACTGCGGAAAGTTTTTTTCGCTTTTAACTTGTCAATATTTATATTATTATGTCTAAGTCAGATCATGACAGGCATTTGCATGCCTGTTGCAACTATAAGTATTGAAAAGGAAAGATGGTATTTATGGATCAGGAATTCAAACTTACCAGCGTAGAGCAGATGGAAGCGGATCAGGAAAGGCTCCATCAGACAGCTCAGCAGGTCGGAGTTGACACCTGGCAGGATCGTGTCAAGAACCAGATGCCGCACTGCGGATTTGGCGAAAAGGGCATATGCTGCCGTATCTGCGCCATGGGTCCGTGCCGTATCACACCCAAGGCTCCCAAGGGCATTTGCGGTGCTACCGCAGACGCTATAGCGGGCCGCAACTACCTGCGTATGGCTGCAGGCGGTGCCGCAACTCACTCTGACCACGGCCGCGAGTGCGCATGGAAGCTCCACGACGCAAGCGAAGACGGTTACTACCATGTAACTGACTCCACCAAGCTCCTTAAGCTCGCTAAAGAGTGGGGAGTAGAGACCAAGGGCAGAGATATCTACGATATCGCTCACGATGTCGCTAACATCAGCATCAACGAGTACGGTAAGCCGACAGGCTATCAGCGCTGGGTAGACAGAGCCACCAAAGAGCGCCAGGAAGTCTGGGCAAGGGAAGAGATACTCCCAAGAGCCGTAGACAGAGAAGTCGTTACCGCTATGCACATGACCCACATGGGCAACACCGCAGATCCCGAGGCTCTGGTCCGCCAGTCCCTGCGCTGCGGAATGGCAGACGGCTGGGGCGGTTCCATGACCGGTACAGAAATGTCCGATATCATGTACGGAACACCTATGCCTCACGATACAGAAGGCAACCTTGGCGTTATGGAGCTGGATCAGGTCAACATCGTGTGTCACGGCCACGATCCTGCCGTATCGGAAATGATCATCCGCTACGCTGAAGATCCCGAAATGATCAAACGCGCAAGGAGCGTAGGCGCTAAGGGCATCAACGTTGTTGGTCTTTGCTGCACCGGCAACGAAATGATGATGCGCCACAAGATAAAGATGGCAGGAAACTTCCTGCAGCAGGAAGCAGTTATACTCACAGGTGTCTGCGATGCTATCGTAGTAGATGTACAGTGCATCTTCCCCAACATCGGACCTGTTTCCGAGTGCTTCCACACCAAGTTCTATACAACTTCCCCGATCGCAAGGATACCTCTTTCCGAGTACCTGCCCATCACCAGCGAGAACGCCGGCCAGGTCGCAGAAAAGATCGTTAAGGAAGCTATAGACAACTTCCCCAACAGGGATCCCGGAAAGATCTTCATCCCGGAGCACAAGCACATTGCAAGCGTAGGTTACTCCTGCGAAGGTATCAAGAGCCGTCTGGACTCTGTTACCAACAGCCACCTGGATGTAGTGGATACCTACAAGCCTCTTATTGAGTGCATCAAGTCCGGTGTCATCCGCGGTGCTGTAGCTATGGTAGGCTGCAACAACCCCAAGGTACGCCCGGACTACTCCCACATAGAGATCATGAAGAAGCTCCTGGAGAACGATATCGTTATCGTAGCTACAGGCTGCGCCGCTCAGGCAGCATCCAAGGCCGGTCTTCTGGACAAGCGCGCCAAGGTATACTGCGGTGAGGGCCTCCGTCGTGTATGCACACTTGCGGACATCCCGCCGGTACTCCACATGGGCTCCTGCGTAGATATCAGCCGTATGATGCTCCTGGTAACAGGCATCGCCAAGGACTGGGGCGTAGACACCACCCAGATCCCTGTAGTAGGCTGCGCACCTGAATGGATGAGCGAAAAGGCCGTATCCATCGCTAACTACGTAGTTGCTACCGGTATCGATACCTACCTTGGAATAGATCCTCTCGTAGGCGGATCCCCGGCTATGATGGAGCTCATCACCAAGGGCACCAAGAAGATGGTAGGTGCAGGCTACGTTATCAACACCGATCCCGAAGCTCTTGTTCAGAGCATCATAGACGGTATAGAAGAAAAGCGCAAAGCGCTGGGTATATAACATGAAAATAGCCGTAACAGGAAAGGGCGGAGTAGGCAAGACCACCTTCGCCGCATGTCTGGCAAGGCTCTACGCGGACGAAGGCCGCAAGGTGCTCTGCGCGGATGTAGACCCGGACGCAAATCTGGGACTGGCCCTGGGCTTTACGGAGGAAGACCTTTCAAAGATCACACCTATCACGGAAATGAAGGACATGATCAAGCAGCGCACTCACGCAGACGAATTCGAAAGGTTCTTCAAGATCAACCCCAAGGTAGACGATCTTCCGGACAAGCTTGCCCATGAGATCAACGGCGTAAAGCTGCTGCTCATGGGAACCGTTAAGGTAGGAGGCCAGGGCTGCGTCTGCCCGGAGCATGTCATCCTTAAAAGGCTGCTCTCCCACATGATAATCCAGAGGGACGAAGTAGTCATAATGGATATGGAGGCCGGCCTGGAGCACCTCTCCAGAGGCACCACGGACATGGTGGACCAGTTCATCGTAGTGGTGGAGCCGGGCGCCCGCAGCATACAGA
Organism: uncultured Eubacteriales bacterium; assembly: GCA_902788795.1. Classification (GTDB taxonomy): domain Bacteria; phylum Bacillota; class Clostridia; order Peptostreptococcales; family Anaerovoracaceae; genus RUG13409. The sequence goes on from CADALS010000100.1 coordinate 3,122, forward strand.
CATACCACAGCGTCCAAAGGCTTGCCAAAGACCTTGGAGTAAACAAGGTAAGCGTAGTAGCCAACAAGGTCCGCGGACCGGAAGACGAAGAGTTCATAAAGAACTCCGTCCCCGCAGAGGACCTTCTGGGAATGATACATTACAGCAACGATGTATCGGACGCAGACAGGCGCTGCGCATCGCCCTACGACTTTGCACCTGCGGCTGTAGAAGAGATAAGAGCTATCAAGAACAAGATGGACGCACAGACCATCTGATCCAAACAGGAGGAAACCAGCGTGAAACGCTTATTCGATTGTGTATTTAACGGCAGCGATCAAATGTACGCCAAGGCCGCTGCAGACCTTGACGCAGCGATAGCAAAATACGGCCCGGAGCATTCCGTTATGCTCCCGGATACCGCGTTCAACTGCGCTATCATACTTGAGTACTGCAACATCCAGGTAAAGACCCTGGCAGATCTCAAGGCTGCCATGGACGGCACCATCAAAGAATGGATGACCAAAAAAGAAAGAACAGAAGACATCTTCAAGTCCGGCCTTGCTACCGCAATGGCAGCTCAGGTCATAGAAGCTGTCAAGTATGTGGAAGATACCCAGCCCTACAAGGGAGAGTATCACGGCCACATGACAGACGCCGAGGTAAGAGAGCTGGGTCTGCCGCTCGTTACCAAGGACATCCCGGGCTTCGTAGTCCTTATCGGACCTGCTCCTTCCGCTGAAGAAGCAAGGGACATCATCAAGGGCTATCAGGCAAGAGGTATATTCGTATTTCTTATCGGAGGAATAATAGAGCAGGCTAAGCGCATGGGCATATCCATGGGCTTCAAGGTCCGTATCGTGGAAGTCGGCCCGGACATCTGGTCCGTATCCCACGTAGTAGACCTGGTAATGCGCGCAGCTATGATCTTCGGCAACATCCAGCCCGGAGATTACTGGGGCATGAACACCTACACACTGGAAAGGATCATGGCATTTGTCAATGCTTACACTCCGGTAGACGATCTTACAGTAGCATGCGGCGCAGGCGCCATCGCTCTCGGCTTCCCGGTGATCACCAACGAGGACGAGCCCCTGTGGAAGGTACCTAAGAGCCTCATCATCCAGCCCAATACTCAGGACTGGATAGAGACCTCCCTGGAAGCAAGGGATATCAAGCTCAAGGTTACCGCAATGGATATTCCAATCGCTTTCAACACCGCGTTCGAAGGCGAGATCATCCGCCGCGGAGACATGCAGTTCGAGGCTTACGGCAGCCGTACAGACTGCTTCGAGCTTGTAGTAAGCAAGGACCCCAGAGAGATAGAAGACCACAAGATAACAGTTATCGGACCGGACTTCGACCACCTCTACGATGTTCTTACAGAGCTTGGCTCCGAGCCTATCTACGAGCCGGGCGCAAGCATCCAGCTCGCTTATATAGCTGAGGTCGGCGGCAAGAACATGCAGTCCGACTTCGAATCCGTATTCGAAAGAAAGTTCCACTCCTGGCTCAACTGCCTCGAGGGCGTTATGCACACAGGCCAGAGAGACCAGATCCGTATCCGTGTTTCCAAGTCCGCTTTCGAGCAGGGCTTCAGGGCAAGGCATATAGGCGAAGTCCTCTACGCTAAGCTCAAGAGCGAATACGATACAGTAGTAGATAAGGTCCAAATCACTGTGATCACAGACCCGACCGAGTGCACCAAGCTCCGCAACGAGCTTGCAATTCCAATCTACAACAAGAGGGACGACAGACTTTCCAAGCTCACAGACGAGTCCGTAGACGAGTTCTACACTTGCACACTGTGCCAGAGCTTCTCCCCGAGCCATGTCTGCATCGTTACTCCGGAAAGACTTGGACTTTGCGGCGCTGTTTCCTGGCTGGACGCTAAGGCTACCAACCAGCTGAACCCCAACGGACCGTGCCAGATCGTTTCCAAGGAAGGCTGCGTAGACGAGACCATAGGCGTATGGCCCGATGTAGACCGCGCTGTAAACGAGTACTCCCACGGCGCTCTGGAGAAGGTATCACTTTACTCCCTGTTCCAGGATCCTATGACAAGCTGCGGCTGCTTCGAGTGCATCTGCGGTATGGAGCCTGCTACAATGGGCGTAGTAATAGTAAACAGAGAATATGCAGGATCCACACCTCTTGGTATGAGCTTCGCAGAGCTTGCTTCCATGACAGGCGGCGGCCAGCAGACACCGGGCTTCATGGGCCACGGCAAGCACTTCATAGCTTCCAAGAAGTTCATGAGAGCTGAAGGCGGAATCGCCCGTATAGTCTGGATGCCCTCCAAGCTCAAGGAAGAGGTAAGGACCAGACTGGACAAGTCTGCATTCGAACTTTACGGAATAGAGAACTTCACAGACATGATCTGCGACGAGACCATAGCGCCTACCGCAGACGAGCTTGAAGCCATGATCGAATACCTGACCGAAAAGGGTCACCCGGTATTCGGCCTCGAACCGTTCGACATCTAATATAAATTAGAAAACTTTAGAACAGGAGGAGAAAGCAATGTGTCTTTCAACAGCATATCTCGGAGTCAGAGAAGACGATAAGATAGCTGCCCGCTACGTGGACAGCATAACTGTAAAGGACGGCAAGGTCATACTCACAGACGTTATGGGAGCCGTAACTGAGATAGAAGGCACCATCTCCTACGTGGATCTTACCGGCGGAGCTGTAATAATACAGACCGAAAGTAACTAAGAGTTCATCGTATTGCTATAGAGTTCTGTGAAAAGGACCGTCTTTGCAAATGTGCAGAGGCGGTCCTTTCACCCTGCTTAAGACGGAATACACGACGCGGATGTGATCCGCGTCTTTTTTTTGTACAAATTATATAAAAAATCAACA
>CADALS010000101.1 GCA_902788795.1 uncultured Eubacteriales bacterium
TTCTTATAGCGCTCGCCTGCAAGGACGTTCTGCACTGCCATGTTTCCTACCAGCTGGCTGGTTGGAGTAACGAGGGGCGGGAAGCCCATGTCTTCTCTTACACGGGGAGTCTCAAGAAGGGCTTCTTCGAACTTGTCGGAGGCGTTAAGCATCTTGAGCTGGGAGAGCAGGTTGGAGAGCATGCCGCCCGGGATCTGATACTTGAGGCACTTGGTGTCTGTAGTAAGAGATATGGGGTTGAGCGTGCCGTTTTCTATGAATTCTCCTCTGATGGGCTTGAAGTATTCGGCTATCTTGTTCATGGACTCTTCGTTTACGCCTGGGTCGTAGCCGAACTCCTTAAGAGCGTAGTAGAGAGTTTCAGTTGCCGGCTGGGAAGTTCCGCCGGAGAACGGGGAGATGGCTGTGTCTATAACATCCGCGCCTGCCTCTACTGACTTAAGATAGGTCATAAAAGCAAGGCCTGTGGTGCAGTGGGTGTGGACCACTACAGGAAGGTCTACAGCGTCCTTGATAGCGGATACCAGGTCGTAAGCATTCTTAGGTGTGAGCAAGCCTGCCATATCCTTTATGCATATGGTGGAAACGCCCATGGCTGCCATTTCCTTTACCAGCTTTACGTAGTTGTCCAGTGTGTGCACCGGGCTGATAGTGTAGGAGATGGCACCGGATGCCATAGCGCCGGACTTGACTGTTTCTTCTATAGCTACCTTAAGGTTGTCTACGTCGTTGAGCGCATCGAATATCCTGATTATATCTATGCCGTTGCGGACAGAAGCTCTTACGAAGCGGCGTACGATATCGTCCGGGTAGTGGGAGTAGCCCAGGATGTTCTGGCCGCGCAGCAGCATCTGCAGCTTGGTGTTAGGCATTGCCTTGCGTATCTTTCTGAGCCTTTCCCAGGGATCTTCGTTAAGGAACCTGAGGCAGACATCGAAAGTTGCGCCGCCCCAGACCTCGCAGGAATAATAGCCTGCTTTGTCCATCTCGGAAAGGATGGGAGCGAACTTCTCGAATGGCATACGCGTTGCTATCAGGGACTGGTTGGCGTCGCGCAGCACTGTTTCTGTGAATTGGATCATTTGATTACCTCTTGGATCATCCGCGCAGAGCGGTATTTGAAATAAATACTAAACATTGTAAGTAACACAAAAACACTTGTGCCTATTTTGGTTATTTTAACATATAATCTTGCAAGATAACAGATTGATTGTGTATTTTTTTTAGACTTTCGATTGTCATTTTAGTCACAAACGTGGGCTGGGATATGGCGCACGGCAGGGCAGTTGTGGTATACTCTGCAGTATGGAAAACAAAGGTACCAGTTATAAGTGCACAGAGAAGGACGCTGGGCTTCTTTTAAAGGAAGTCCTTAGGCAGCGTATTGGCTTAAGTTCGCGCTTTATGAAGAGCCTTAAGGCCGGAGGCGGCATACTTCTTAACGGAGAGCACGCAGGGGTAAGGCATCGCGTGGCCGCCGGGGATGTTGTAAGCGTTGTCTATCCGCAGGAGACGGCCTATTTTGAGCCCCAGGACATTCCTTTGGACGTGGTCTTTGAGGATGACGACCTGCTGGTGGTAAACAAGCAGGCGGGGCTTATAGTGCACCCAACGCATAATTTCCTGGACGGTACGCTGGCCAACGCTCTGGCTTTCCGCATGCAGCAGCAGGGGACGGTCTACAAGCCGCGCTTTGTTAACCGCCTGGATATGTACACTTCGGGGCTGATGATAGTGGCCAAGAACTCTCACTGCCAGGACTTTTTGTCCAAACAGATGGCGGAGAACAAGGTGGTAAAGAAATACCTTGCCATAGTGCACGGCGTGGTGCTTAAGGCCGGCACTGTGGATCTTCCTATAGATAAGGACCCGAACCACAAGGCAAGGCGCATGGTAACAGAGGATGGGTATCCGTCAGTTACGCATTACAAGCCGCTTAAAGTCTTTGAGGATCCTGCGGTGGAAGAAGTTTTGGATCCGGGCCATGCAGGAATAAAGGGTTATAGCCTTGTAGAGCTTAAACTGGATACCGGGCGCACACACCAGATACGCGTTCACATGACTCATATAGGCCATCCTTTGGTGGGGGACGAGCTCTACGCCCAGCTTTACGGTTATTCCGTTGACCCGGAGTGGATGCCAAGGCAGGCGCTGCACGCAGCTCACCTGGAGTTTATCCATCCATCCTCCGGCAGTCTTGCAGCTTTCGACGCTCCGCTGCCTTCTGATATGCAAAGCTGCCTCGAAAAGCTCGGAAACGCTAAATTATAGGGCAAAAAATACTAATACAGTTGGAATACGGCCCGAAAAAGTGTATAATATAAAACAATGATTAAACAGGTTTAAAGACCCACGAAAGGAGTAACAATATGATCAGAGTAGCAATCAACGGTTTCGGACGCATCGGAAGACTGTCCTTCAGGAAGATCTTCGGGGATAAGAGGTTCAAGGTAGTCGCAATCAACGATCTTACCAGCCCCGATATGCTCGCTTATCTTCTCAAGTACGACAGCGCACAGAAGCGCTGGGAAGGCCACACCATAGAGAACGATGAGTCCTCCATCACCGTAGATGGCAAGAAGATCACCATCTACAAGGAAGCAGACGCAAAGAACCTGCCCTGGAAGAAGCTCAAGGTAGATATCGTTCTTGAGTGCACTGGTTTCTACACCAGCAAGGCTAAAGCTCAGGCTCACATCGATGCCGGTGCCAAGAGAGTCCTCATCTCCGCTCCTGCAGGCAACGATCTTCCTACAGTAGTATATAGTGTTAACGACGACATCCTCAAGGCAGAGGATACCATCGTTTCCGGCGCATCCTGCACCACCAACTGCCTGGCACCCATGACCAAGGTCCTCAACGAGCTGGCTCCTATCCAGACCGGTATGATGACCACAGTCCACGCTTACACAGGCGATCAGATGATCCTTGACGGACCGCACAGAAAGGGTGATTTCCGCCGTGCAAGAGCTGGCGCTGTAAACATCGTTCCTAACTCCACCGGCGCTGCAAAGGCTATCGGCCTTGTTATTCCTGAGCTTGCCGGCAAGCTCGTAGGAAACGCTATGAGAGTTCCTGTACCCAGCGGTTCCATAACCATCCTGGATGCTGTTGTTAAGACAGACAAGGAGCTCACACCGGAGATGATCAACGCTGCTATGAAGGCCGCAACCTCCGATTCCTTCGGATACACAGACGAGCCCATCGTTTCCAGCGATGTTATCGGATCCACCTTCGGCTCCCTGTTCGATGCTTCCCAGACTCTCGTCTGCAAGGCTGGCAAGGATACCTACGAAGTAAGGATCACAGCTTGGTACGACAACGAGATGGGTTACACCAACCAGCTCATCCGTACCTTCACCAAGATGGCCTCCCTGTAACATAGGGGACGGTTCTTCTTCACCTTTTGTAAAAAGTTTCCAAAGCCCGCACTGAAAATGTGCGGGCTTTTTGTAATAGGGGACGGTTCTTCTTCATCTTTTGTAAAAACAGTAATCGCACATTAAGGAAATAACAAACAGAAAAACCAAATATTGACATTAAATTCCCTCTGGTGCATAATTAAGTGGCTGATAGAAGGAGGTCGTTATGCCCAGAAAACCAAGAGTAAAAAGTGAATCTCATTTTTACCACGTTATGCTTAGAGGAATTAACCATCAGAATGTATTTGAAGACACATCCGATAAATATAAATTTTTAGAAATTCTTACTGCAGTAAAGGGCGAACTTGGTTTTAAACTGATATCTTATTGTTTGATGGACAACCATGTTCATTTGCTCATTTCTGAAGATAACGATGATCTTTCTTCAATATTTAGAAAGATCAATACAACATATGTTATTTATTTTAATCAAAAGTATTCAAGGGTTGGTCACTTGTTTCAAGATAGATATAAAACAGAGAGCATTAAAAATGACGCGCAGCTGATCCAGACAGTTCGTTATATTCATAATAATCCTGTAAAAGGAGGTTTATGCGCACAGCCAATCGATTATCGTTTTAGCAGTTATATAGATTATTTGAGTAATGGAGACAGTATCTGTGATAAAAGTTTAGTTTTAGGTATTTTGGGCAGTGTGGATGGATTTAAAGAATTTAGTGGATGCAAGGCAGATTATAAATGTATGGATCTGGATGAGGTGAGAACGTCTATAGGGATAGATGCCGCAAGACTAATTATACAGAAAGAATTCCCTGGTGCAAACGCGCAATTCTTTCAGAGCATAAGCAAACAAGAAAGAAATCGCTGTATTGCAATTCTTAGAGGTCATAATTTATCGATCAATCAAATCAATAGACTTACCGGCATCAGTATTGGTGTTATTCAGAGAATAAAGGCGGACGACACGTCAGAGTTTTAGTACTATTGATATAAAAATGTTAAGAAGAACCGTCCCCTATAACCGTCCCCTATAACAAAACTCCCGCAAAGCAGATGCGGGAGTTATGGTAATTATTGACAAAAGATGAAGAAGAACCGTCCCCTATGTTCTGTAGCGCTTCTGGGGGATGTAGGTGGTGTGGAGGAGCTGGTGGGCTTTGTGGCCGCCGGGCTCGCCAAGGTAGGTGTCGTAGAGCTCCTTGATCATCGGGTTCTCATGGGACTTTCTGATAGTGCTCTTTTCGTCCTGCTTGTAGAGGGCTTTTGCGCGCAGAGCCTTAAGATCCACGTGGCCTCGCACGTCCGCGCTCTGGTAGGGCTGTCCGCCGCCGTTTACGCAGCCGCCCGGGCAGCACATGAATTCCACGAAATCGTACTTGAGCTCTCCGCTCTTTATGCCTCTGAGCACCCGCTTGATGTTCTTGACTCCGGAAGTTACGCACACGCGCACGGTCTTCCCGGGCAGCTGGTATTCAGCCTCCTTGATGCCCTTGGTGCCGCGGACTTCCTTGAACTCCAGCGGTCCCATCTCGGAGCCGGTGACCTTAGCAACGACTGTTCTGAGCGCAGCTTCCATAACGCCGCCGGTAGCGCCGAATATAACACCGGCACCGCTGGCCATGCCGAGCAGAGGATCGCATTCCTCGTCCTTAAGCCCTGAGAACATTATTCCGGCCTTTTCTATCATGCGGCCGAGCTCTCTGATGGTGATGGAGATATCAACAGGCATTTGTCCGCCGGGCAGGCGCTGTTCTTCTCTCTTGCACTCGTACTTCTTGGCGGTGCATGGCATTACGCAGACGACTACGATATCGTTGGGGTCTATGCTTTCTTTTTCCGCGTAGTAGGTCTTTACCATGGAGCCGAACATCTGCTGCGGGCTCTTGCAGGAAGACACATTGGGGATGAATTCGGGGAAGTCCTGCTCCAGGAACCTGATCCAGCCGGGGCTGCAGGACGTGAAGAGGGGCAGGGTGCCGCCTTCGGAGAGCCTGTGCAGGAACTCGGTTCCTTCCTCCATGATGGTGAGGTCCGCCGCGTTGTTAACATCGAAGACCTTGTCGAATCCAAGCCTTCTTAAAGCAGCGTACATCTTGCCTTCAACATTGGTGCCTACCGGCATGCCGAAGCATTCGCCAAGCGTTACTCTTACGGAAGGAGCCGCGCCTACGACAACGTGCTTCTTGGGATCCCTGATAGCGTCAAATACTGCCTGAGTATCGTCCTTCTCCACAAGAGCAGCCGTGGGGCAGACAACAGTGCACTGTCCGCAGGAGATGCAGTCCACCTCTGCCAGTCCGCGTCCGAATACCGGAGCGATGTGGGTGTCGAAGCCTCTTTCCACAGGGCCTATGCATCCTACTTCCTGTACATTGCGGCACTCCGCAACGCAGCGCCTGCAGAGCACGCACTTGGAGTTGTCGCGTACAAGATGCACAGCGGTATTGTCTACCTCCGGGTACCTGTCGTTTTCTCCGTTAAAGCGAATAGTGTCTATGCCAAGCTCAGCGGCAAGCTGCCTGAGCTCGCAGCTTCC